>JBARUM010000385.1:0-2040 GCA_049645725.1 Maribacter sp. | reverse complement strand
GTAGAAAATCAACGTGGAATGATACCGAGATCAATAAAGCCATTCCGTACTATCATAAATTAAGCATGTTACATGAAAATGCCTTAACCTTACCACAAAACCCTGTATGGCCAAAGGTTGCTGAACTGATAGACCACATGGTTTTAAATGCCATAAATGGTACAATACCATCTGGAATATTACTTGAAGAAACGCAAAATAACATCCAAAAAATACTTTGAAATGAATGTTACTTACAAACCATTATTACCAGAAACCGAACAGCCCATCATCATTATCGGTGCAAGCGGCATAGTAAAAGACGCGCATTTACCAGCCTATAAAATGGCGGGATTTCAAGTTTATGGAATTACAAACCGTACCATTTCAAAAGCACATAAAATGGCCGAAGCCAATAATATTCCGCATGTTTTTGAAAATGTAGCAGAAGCCGTAAAACATGCGCCAAAAAACGCAGTTTATGATATTACGGTTTTACCAGACCAGTACATAGAAATATTAGAACAATTACCTGATGGTGCTGCGGTTCTGATCCAAAAGCCTATGGGAAATGATTATCAGCAAGCTAAAGACATCGTTGCCGTTTGCGAACGTAAAAATCTGGTAGCGGCGATTAATTTCCAACTGCGTTTCGCATCGTTCGTTAGTGCTGCTAGAAGTATGATTAACCAAGGACTTATTGGCGATTTATACGACCTAGAATTTAAAGTTACCGTAAAAACTCCATGGGAATTGTTTCCAGTGATCAAGCAACATCCACGTTTGGAAATTCTGTTTCACAGCGTACATTACATAGATTGTATCCGTTCGTTTTTAGGAAATCCCAGAGCAGTGATGGCTAAAACTTGGAAGCATCCTTTAAAAGATTTATCGTCGTGCCGCTCAACCATTATTTTAGATTATGGCGATACACTTAGCGTAAAGATAAACACCAATCACGACCATGATTTTGGTCCGGATAACCAAGAAAGTTACATCAAATGGGAAGGAAAAAAAGGCGCTATTAAAGCAAAAATGGGTCTTTTAATGAATTATCCTGATGGTTTGCAAGATAAATTTGAATACATCATAAGCGAAGAAAACAAAGATCCAGAATGGAAAACCCTCAACCTTGAAGGGTCCTGGTTTCCAGAAGCATTCGTTGGTACGATGTCTAATCTCATGCGTTACAAAGAAGGCTCAGATACGGTTTTGCATGCCAGTGTTCAAGATGTTTTAGATACTATGAAAGTAGTAGAGGCATGCTATATAAGTAACAACAACGGAGGCATTTCATTAACAGAACTAAATTAAAATATATGTATTTCAAATCCACATTCTTCGAAGACTATCAATTAAACGATAAACGAGTTACTTTAGGAAGAACCATTACAGAATCCGATTTTGTAGTTCACGCAGGACATACGGGCGATTTTTTTCCGCATCACATGGATGAAGAATGGTGTAAAACGCAACCTTTTGGACAACGTATTGCACATGGCACCATGATTTTTAGTATCGGTATCGGTCTAACAGCATCTGAGATAAATCCTGAAGCTTTTTCTAGAGGCTACGATCGTATGCGTTTTGTTAAGCCTGTTCATATTGGCGATACCATCCATTCAGAAATTACCATTTCAGAAAAAGGAGATGCTAAAAAACCAGAAATGGGCACCGTAACCGAGCATGTGGAAATCATCAAACAAAAAGGTGAAGTTGTTTTGGTTTGTGACCATTTACTGCTTGTAAAAAGAAAATCTGAACAATAATAAGTAACGACCTAAATTCAGACTAAATGAGCGCACCAAACTCTTTATTAGGAACACTTCTTCATGCAGTGGGAGGTATTTCAGCGGCCAGTTGTTATTTGCCTAGTACCAAAACAAAAGGCTGGTCTTGGAATACCTTTTGGTTAGCGCAATCCATTTTTGCCTGGTTAATAGTGCCAATGGTTTTAGCTTGGTTAACAGTGCCAGATTTTTTTTCGATTATTGCTGAAGCACCTTCAAAACCCTTTTGGATGGCACTTTTTTTAGGAGCTATTTATGGTTTTGGAGGTAT
>JBARUM010000384.1:0-5102 GCA_049645725.1 Maribacter sp. | reverse complement strand
CCACCTAATTGTGTAGAATCTATACCCGGAAGAACAATTTGGCAACCAAAGCGATATACCAACAAAAGACCCAAAGTAATAAGTATTCTATTCCTTAGTTCTTCTATCTTCCAAATATTGGATATTGTATCAATAAAATTCTTCATGCTCTCGTTTATACTTATAAACTAATTGCCTCACCACCTGCAGCTTCTATAGCCGACTTTGCTGTTGCCGTAAACTTATGTACCGTAATTTTAAGGGATGCCTTCAGCTCACCGCCTCCTAATATTTTCACCAAATCATTCTTACGAACAAGCCCATTTTCCACTAAAGCTTCAATCGTTACAGTATCCTTGATAGATTTATTGTCTACCAATTCCTGTAATCTATCCAGATTGATTCCTTTATAATCCTTACGGTTTATATTGGTGAAACCAAACTTAGGCACACGTCTCTGTAATGGCATTTGACCACCTTCAAAACCAATCTTCTTAGAATAACCAGATCTTGATTTAGCTCCCTTATGACCTCTTGCAGCGGTACCACCCTTTCCAGAACCTTGACCTCTTCCAAGGCGTTTACCATCTCTATTCACTGAACCTTCCGCAGGTTGTAGATTACTTAAATTCATTAGATCTTTATATTTAAGCTTCTTCCGTAGAAACTAAATGTTTAACTTTATTTATCATTCCAAGAATGTTCGGGGTTGTATCATGTTCTACAACTTGTCCTATTCTCTTTAAACCCAAAGCCGTTAAAGTTCTCTTTTGGTTTTGAGGTTTTTTAATACTGCTCTTTAACTGTTTTACCTTAATCTTTGCCATAATTCCTTTGATTAACCTTTAAAAACTTTTTCCAAAGAAACACCTCTTTGTCCTGCAATGGTCTTTGCATCCCTAAGTTGCAGCAAAGCATCAAAAGTAGCTTTGACCACATTGTGTGGATTAGATGACCCTTGAGATTTTGATAATACATCGTGCACCCCAACCGCTTCCAGAACAGCTCTTACCGCTCCACCAGCAATAACTCCAGTACCATGTGATGCCGGCTGAATGTATACACGTGCTCCACCAAATTTTCCTTTTTGCTCGTGAGGTAATGTCCCTCTATTCAAAGGAATGCGTATTAAGTTCTTTTTACCATCTTCTATTGCTTTTGCAATAGCTGTGGCAACCTCCTTAGATTTTCCAAGTCCGTGACCTACTACACCATTCTCATCGCCTACTACTACTATAGCAGAGAAGCCAAAAGCTCTACCACCTTTAGTCACCTTGGTTACACGTTGTATGCCAACTAGTTTGTCTTTTAGATCTAAACCTCCTGGCTTAACCGTTTCTACGTTTTTGTATTTTTGGAACATACTGTTATATTAGAATTTAAGTCCTGCTTCCCTTGCCCCTTCAGCCAAAGATTTTACTCTTCCATGGTATAAATTACCACCCCTGTCAAAAGCTACTTTCTCAACTCCCACTTTTTTAGACTTTTCGGCTATAGCTTTACCAACTAAGGCAGCTATTTCCGTTTTATTGCCTTTGGCAGAAGCCATATCCTTATCCCTTGATGAAGCAGATGCTAAAGTTACTCCCTTTACATCATCTATTAATTGAGCATATATTTCATTGTTACTCCTAAAAACCGATAATCTTGGTCTTTCAGCAGTACCTGAAGAAACCTTACGGATTCTTCTTCGTATTCTATATTTTCTCTGTGTCTTTGATAATCCCATAATACTATTAATTAAGCCGATTTACCAGCTTTTCTTCTTAATTGTTCACCAACGAATTTGATACCTTTTCCTTTATAAGGTTCAGGCCTACGGAAAGACCTAATTTTGGCCGCGATATGTCCAACCAGTTGCTTGTCAAAAGATGTCAACTTTACAATTGGATTTTTACCTTTTTCGGAGATTGTCTCAACTTTAACTTCTGGAGCCAAATCGAAAACAATATTATGCGAAAAACCTAAAGCCAAATCCAATTTTTGACCTTGATTACTAGCTCTATAACCTACACCTACAAGCTCCAATTCTTTTGTCCAACCTTTAGAAACTCCTTCTACCATGTTAAGGATTAAAGATCTATACAAACCATGTTTAGCTTTATGCTCTTTAGAGTCAGATGGTCTTGTTACCCAAGCTTGCCCATCCTCTATTTTAATCGCTACTCCAGAAAATTCCTGAGTCAATTCGCCTAACTTACCTTTTACAGTAATGATATTTTCATTGATTTCTATCGAAACTCCCTCAGGAATTGCAATTGGATTATTACCTATTCTAGACATATTCTAAATCTTTAATCTATTAATATACGTAGCACAAAACCTCACCGCCCACATTTTCTGCCTTCGCCTGCTTACTAGTCATTACTCCATGAGAGGTAGAAACTATTGCTATACCAAGTCCATTAAGTACTCTTGGCAAATCTTCACTGGCCGCATACTTTCTTAGACCAGGCTTACTAATTCTCTGTATTTTCTTTATTACAGGCTCCTTAGTAATTTTATCGTATTTAAGAGCTATTTTAATACTCCCTTGAACGGCACTATCCTCGAATTTATAACTCAAAACGTATCCTTGATCGAATAATATTTTGGTAATTTCCTTTTTCAAGTTGGACGAAGGGATTTCAACAACCCTATGACCAGCTCTGCTTGCGTTTCTAACTCTTGTTAAATAATCTGCTATAGTATCTGTAACCATTTATATATAATTCGGTAACGGTTTTTAGCACTATTGCTAAACCTGAAACCAGTTTATTAATCTATTTTACCAACTAGCCTTTTTTACACCAGGAATAAGACCTTGATTAGCCATCTCCCTGAACATTACCCTAGATATACCAAAAGTTCTCATATAACCTTTTGGCCTCCCAGTAAGCTTACATCTATTATGCATACGAACAGGAGAAGCGTTTTTAGGCAATTTCTGTAATGCGTCATAATCCCCAGCTTCCTTCAAAGCCTTGCGCTTTTCAGCATATTTTGCTACAGTCTTTGCCCTTTTTCTTTCGCGGGCCTTCATTGATTCTTTAGCCATTCTAGTTCTTTTTAAAAGGTAAACCTAATTCTGTTAATAGTGATTTTGCTTCCTTATCCGTTTCCGCAGAGGTTACAAAGGTTATATCCATTCCGTTGATTCTATTGATTTTATCAATATTTACCTCGGGAAATATAATTTGTTCGGTTACGCCAAGGTTATAATTTCCACGACCGTCAAAACCGGTAGCTTTAATACCTTGAAAATCCCTTACCCTAGGTAAAGCAGAGGTAACTAATCGATCCAAGAACTCATACATACGCTCACCACGTAGGGTTACCTTAGCACCAATTGGCATACCTTTCCTTAACTTAAAAGCAGCAACATCTTTTTTAGACATTGTAGCTACAGCTCTTTGACCTGTAATCATGGTCATCTCATCTAAAGCGTGATCTATAAGTTTCTTGTCAGCAACAGCCGCTCCCACACCTCTACTCATCACTATCTTTTCCAACTTTGGTACCTGCATTACATTTTTGTAACCAAATTCCTCCGTTAGTGCAGCAATTACTCGCTCCTTATATTCTTTTTTTAATCTTGCAACGTAAACCATAACTAAATTACTTCATTGGATTTCTTAGAAAACCTAACTTTCTTACCATCTCTTATTTCATAACCAACCCTCGTTACCTCCCCTGACTTACCGTCAATGAGGGCTAAATTAGAAATATGGATTAAGGCCTCTTTTTTTACTATTCCGCCCTGTGGATTCTTAGCACTTGGTTTCTCATGCTTGGAAACCATGTTAGCACCCTCCACAATAGCCTTGTTCTTCTCAAGATTTACAAGCATTACCTTACCCTCGACACCCTTGTGGTCACCAGCGGTAATTCTAACCGTATCTCCCGTTTTTATCTTTAACTTTTTCATCCTTTATATTATAATACCTCTGGGGCCAATGAAACAATTTTCATGAACTGCTTGTCCCTAAGCTCTCTTGCAACGGGTCCAAAAACACGAGTGCCTCTCATTTCTCCAGTCGGATTTAATAAAACACAGGCATTGTCATCGAAACGAATATAAGAACCATCCGGTCTCCTAACCTCCTTTTTAGTTCGGACAACTACCGCAGTAGATACCGCACCTTTTTTAATACCTCCATTTGGGGTAGCCTCTTTAACAGTTACCACAATTTTATCACCTATGGAAGCATATCTTCTTTTTGTGCCACCAAGTACACGGATAGTTAGAACTTCCTTAGCACCGGTATTATCAGCAACCTTTAGTCTAGATTCTTGTTGTAACATAACTTATTTAGCTCTTTCTAAGATTTCTACTAACCTCCAACATTTTGTTTTACTCATTGGACGTGTCTCCATAATCTTTACAGTATCACCCTCCTTACAATCGTTCTTTTCGTCGTGAGCAACATATTTCTTTGTTTTCAACACGAACTTACCGTACATAGGGTGTTTTACACGTTTTACCTCTGCAACCACAATAGATTTCTCCATTTTGTTACTAGTAACCACTCCTATTCTTTCTTTTCTTAAATTTCTATTTTCTTCCATAAAGCAGAACCAGTTATTGGTTTTCCCTATTTGTTAATTCCGTTGCCAATCTTGCAACCGTTCTTCTTACTTTCCGTATTTGAAGAGGGTTCTCCAAAGGGGTCACAAAATGAGCTAGTTTTAAATCGGCATGTTGTTTTTTAAACTCAGCAAGTTTTTCCGTAAGTCCCTCAACAGACAATTCCTTAATTTCTTGTTTTTTCATAGTTCTTACGATTAATTGTCTTCTGTATAATCCCTAGCAATCACAAATTTTGTTTTTACCGGAAGTTTTTGAGCGGCCAATCTCAATGCTTCTTTTGCAATATCGATAGAAACTCCTGCTATTTCGAACATAATTCTACCAGGCTTAACTACTGCAACGAAGTACTCTGGAGCACCCTTCCCCTTACCCATACGAACCTCTAAAGGCTTCTTAGTAATAGGCTTGTCCGGAAATATTTTAATCCACAATTGACCCTCTCTTTTCATATATCTAGTAGCCGCGATACGTGCCGCTTCAATTTGACGTGATGTCAAAAAAGATGTATCCATCGACTTAATACCGAACATACCATTTGAAAGCTGGTGCCCTC
>JBARUM010000383.1:0-4027 GCA_049645725.1 Maribacter sp. | reverse complement strand
CAACTGGCGTTACCGAAGGATATATCGAAGAAGAGAAGGCACGTATCCGAAAAAATCTAAAACAGCGACACCGTCAGTATTATCAAAATAGGAACCCCAAAAGCCTTGAAGGTAGAACGGTAATTATTATTGATGATGGCATTGCGACGGGAAATACCGTCTTGGTAACCGTAGCATTGGCACATCGGCAAAAAGCAAAAAAAATTATAGTTGCAGTTCCGGTGGGCTCCGAATCGGCCATACGTACCCTAAGGGATGCCCCTTTCATCGACGAAGTAATTTGCTTGAAAACCCCAAATAATTTCAGGGCGGTAGGGCAGTATTAGGACAGTTTTCCGCAAGTTTCGGATCAAGAAGCAATACAATACCTACAGGAAGGTAAAGAAGACTAGCCCTGCCACTCACAAAAACTAGAATATCAACAATAAGGAAGCTGTGTACAACCCGTCGTTTTTTCTTTCTAGAGTAGAAGTATTTTCTACGATTGCCTTAATTTGGTGGTCAAGGCAGCCGAACCAATTACCATATAATTGCGCCTCCAATTTTTTTTCCGAAAGTTCCTGAACGTACATGGTACTAAAAATAGTACGGTGCGCATAGGTCAAAACCAAAACCTGAGATAAAAACGCAACCATCAGTTTTTTACTGTCAGATGTGTTTACGCTTATATGCATGGTACAGTCATAATGAGTTGGGACACTACAGAAGTCGGACTTTAGTTCATGCGCCATTCCTTTTAAACCCTCCTTAAATAGGTTTTGAAACGAACCAGCTTTTATAATAATTCGCTTGGCCATTCTTTGTGGGACTGTCTTAACTGGTTTTCGATGTCTTATAGGGCATTTGTCGCTTATTTGTAGTTCCATAAGTAAATATTTTTAACATTAAAAAGACTAAATCCCTAGAGGGATATATAGAAAGAGGATACCCTAAAAACAGCTTGTAACTCTATTTTATAAGCATCCCGTTCCCTGTTCATCAAATTGATGGCGGTGGGGTAATACCGAAGCTTACCTTTGTGGTTACGCGGTATTCCTTAATTTCGTTATTATTTACCGTGACCTGCATGTCCTGCACGTAAACAGATTTAATATTATTTACGGTTTTCGAAGCCTCCTTTATTACGTTTTGGACAGCATCTTCAAAACTTTTGGTAGAGTTGCCCATAATTTCTATAACTTTCAATACTGACATAATTCTTGATTTAAGGGTTAATGGTTATAATGCCGATTAGATGAAATTACCATCTTCGTCCGTTTTTACTTTAAGGGTCTTGTCACCATTTTCCAGAGTAAGTTTATAGGTCTTTTTCGAACCCTTTTTATCATTGTAATTCATCCTGTATATGTCTTTACTTATAGTCCATTCTGGGAATCGGTCTAAAACGGCCTCCTTTACAGGTAACGGAATATTAATGTCCTTGAACCTTTCTACTGTGCGTATCAGTGTTCCATCTTTATCGTAAGCCGCTAGAATTTTCCCTTCGGGGATAAAGAAAGTGATGTTGTACAAATCATAATCATCCTGATAAAAGTCAGAATTCTTTATATCGTAAGATGACACTTTTCGCTCTAACATTGTTACGGGAATCGAGGCTACCTCCTCAGAGTTCACATCATTCAGGTATTTGTAATTCGTAGCAACCACAGTTACTTCGGAGAGTTCTTCTGTCTTAATAATTTGGGCAGATACTTGGGTAGTTAACCCTAGCGCCAATAAACCAAATACTAATTTTTTCATGATTACATTATTTAATTATTATTCAAGTCTTTTAACGAACATTGATAGTCCGTTTCCGCCAAAATTATCATACAGTGCACTGCGCTACAATGACCTGGATCAGTCCTCTTATTTTATGGGAATAAATCTGTTGAGATTTCTTAGAACTGACCGATGTCATATGTTATGTATAGCTGTAGGATTAGTTTTGAGATAACAATAAGGAAAACAGGTTATGAGAAGAAATTTACAAGAAAAGGAATGCATTCAATTATTGTCCAACAATTATATAGGTCATCTGGGGTATCTATCGGGCTCCTATCCTCACGTAGTACCCATAACCTATTATTATGATAAGGCAACCCATACGATTATTAGTTACTCTTCCGAGGGTCATAAGATAGCTGCAATGCGTAAAAACCCAATGGTCTCCGTCTGTGTTGACGAGATAAACTCCGTTGCCGACTGGCAATCGGTTTTGGCACATGGTAAATTTGTAGAGCTCACTGGCATAGATGCAAAGCATATGTTACGTCAATTTTCAGATGGTGTTAAGAGCATCATCAATAGGTCACCTGAAAAAAATGCTCAATTTATAAGTGAATTCTCCGCTAAAATAGAAAAGGAAAAAGCCCCTCTGGTATTCCGAATGGAGATTGAGGAGATTACAGGAAAGAAAAGAGAATCGTAATCATAAGGAATCAATGATTCATATCATTTTTTACTAGTAGTAACGCAAGTACCTTAGGTCAAAATCATAAATTTCAAGTGATATGCTCATTAAAAAATTCAGCGAAATTGGCATTTCGGATATAACAACGGTAGGAGGTAAAAATGCTTCTTTGGGAGAAATGTACAATCAGCTTACTCCAAAGGGCGTTCATGTTCCAAATGGCTTTGCGACTACGTCTACGGCCTTTTGGGAATTTTTGAAACAAAATGACATTCAGGAGGCACTGGAAAACATCCTTTCTGGATTGGATAGAATAGATTATGCGAATCTTGCCCTGATAGGCGAACGGGCTCGCTCCCTGATCCTAAAAAGTGAGTTTTCAAATCCGTTTTGCAAAGCAATTGGAAATGCCTATAAAGATTTGTGTGCTAATGGTGAGGCCGCCGTCGCTGTACGTAGCAGTGCCACTGCCGAGGATTTGCCCGATGCCAGTTTCGCGGGGCAACACGACACTTTTTTGAACATAAAAGGCGAAACGGCCCTTTTGGAAGCGGTTAAAAAATGTTTTGCTTCCTTATATACGGATCGCGCCATCAAATACCGGGAAGATAAAGGCTTTCTGCATAAAGATATTGCGCTATCCGTAGGGATACAACTTATGGTACGTTCCGATAAAGCTTGCTCTGGAGTAGGTTTTACCATAGAACCGGAATCGGGTTTTGAAAATGCTATTTTGCTTTCTGGAGTTTGGGGTCTGGGCGAGAATATTGTTCAAGGCACCGTTAACCCGGATGAATTTTTTGTATTCAAACCTAGCCTAAGAAAGGATAAGTTTCCAATTATTCAGAAAAAAATGGGTGATAAAAAATTGACCATGATCTATGCTCCAGAAAAAGAAAAAGCCACAACGCTAAATATACATACTCCGGTTAAACAACAAAATGAATACGTACTCACCGATGAAGAAATCGTCACTTTGGGAAAATGGGCTTTATTGATAGAAGAACACTATAAAAAACCCATGGATATAGAATGGGCAAAAGACGGCATTTCAAATACCCTCTTCATTACCCAAGCGCGACCCGAAACCGTACACAAGAATAGAAACAAGCAGGTCCACGTTGAATATCAGTTGCTTGAGAAAGGAAAGGTATTGACACAAGGCAACGCAGTTGGCTCCAAAATCAAAATCGGCAAAGCGGTTCTACTGAATTCACCAAAAGAGGCCCAAGCATTAAGCTCAAATTCCATCATAGTAACAGATACCATTACCCCAGATTGGGACCCGTTGCTCAAACAAGTGGGCGGAATCGTTACCAATAAAGGTGGGAGAACCAGCCATGCAGCAATTGTGGCACGTGAATTGGGTGTTCCTGCAATGGTGGGCTGTGGGAATGCTACGGAACAAATTACGAACGGAGAAACGATTACCATGTCATGTGCCCAAGGTAAAACTGGCTATATATATTCGGGGAAACTACATTTTGAAAAGCGGGAAATTGATTTTTCCGGCATACAGATACCAAAAACCGAAGCTAAATTTATTCTTGCGGACCCCGAAAATGCTTTCCAACTTTCTTCCTATCCGAATAATGGAGTGGGATTACTACGCATGGAATTTATCATCACCCACTT
>JBARUM010000382.1:0-9262 GCA_049645725.1 Maribacter sp. | reverse complement strand
CACCTGCAGCACCGCTAGGTTGTGAAGTGAAATCATCTACGCCTTGGTGAACAATTACGGCCTTATCGACTATATTCATGTTTTCATCATCGCATCCAATACACCATTCGTCCGTTGAAAATTCTACTTGTGCATTACCTTCTGCATCAGCCGTGAAGTTTCCTATATCACCTTTATGATAACCCTCATCAGCACCCCATTTACCATGTGGTTCATTAGTCGGGTTCCAGTGCCCTCCGGTTGATTTACCGTCAGCTGAAGAGCAATCTGCTGTTTGATGAATGTGAATGGCATGTTCACCCTCAGAAAGACCACTCAACATTGCTACCATTTTTACTTCTCCGTCCTCTTCCATAAAAGAAACTTCGCCTTCAACGGCACTGTCACTCTTTGGTTCCATCATAAATTTGATGGTTTCTACCGTTTCTTCTTCCATCATTTCTTCCATTGCTTCCTCTGTTTCCTCAGCGGCATCGGTGGCTTCTTTCTTTATTTCTTTACAACTGAACATGGCCAGAAGCGCGACAGCTACTATTTCAAATTTCAATATCTTTTTCATTTTAATATGTTTTTAGGTTTAATCCTCTAAAATTAAGAAAATATAAGCGGTATATTAACTCATATCAAAAGGATTTTAACAGCATCTGATTATCTCGAACTCCTTTTTTTAGGTTCTCACAAAGTAAAAGCGACTTATCAATTTTTGTTTGGGAGTTCCTATACCTTGCTATCATATAGATAACACCTCTTTTTTTACCCGCAGTAAAAGATTCAAAAATGGTATATGCATCATAATCACTATGAAGAACTGCATCTAGCTCCTCGGGCATTTCTACACCATATTTAGAGGTATCCTCAAAAAATTGTAATTGAAAATAATCATTAGGAAAAACCCCTAGTTCCTTTTGGTAACGTTTTCCGAACATCATATAATAAGCACCATTTCTTTTTTGAATAGCTGCATGGAAGGAGATTTCCTTCCCTTCAAAAGAAGCTTTTGCTTTGACTCTTTTTAAGTTTTTTTCTAAAAAGGGAGCTATAATCTCTTTCGGTAACAAAAGCGAATAATAACTTCCTGTCACTGAAATATCAAAAGGTTTTGTTTTTAGTGAAGCCAATATTTAATTTTTTATTGCACCATCAACCCATGTACTGAGTGCAGCCGAAGGAATCAACCATCAACCAAATTTGTAATTACCTGTGTCTGGCTGTGCAACGTTCTGTGAACCGGACATTTATCGGCTATTTGTAAAATTCTATTTTTCTGTTTTTCGTCTAAATCTCCTGTTAATCTAATTTCCCTATGAAAGGTATCTATTTTAGAACTATTGGATTCACAATCTTCGCAGTCTTGGGCATGGCTCTTGTCATACGAGGTGTGTACTTCTACGTTCTCTAAGTTCCATTCTTTTCTTTTCGCATACATTTGAATAGTCATTGCCGTGCAGGCCGACAACCCTGCGGATACCAGCTCATACGGTGAGGGACCAAAGTCATTGCCCCCAAACCCCGCAGGTTCATCAGCGACTAAATAATGATTACCTACTTTCATCACCGTAGTAAAACCATCTTCATTATTCAGACTTGCTACTACCTGATGTTTACTTTTTAATTCGGTGGACAAAGGAATGTTCACATAGCGCTGTGCCCAACCAGCAATAACCTTTCCCACATATATGGAATCTGCCTTATTCATTAAAAGATGGTCTGCGCCATCTAAAGAAACAAAACTTTTAGGGTGATGCGCCGCAATATAGATTTCTTCAGCATTTTTGATACCTACGGTATTGTCTTGCGGTGAATGCAAAACCAATAAAGGTTTACGCAAATCTTTTACCACAGCAGTTAAAGCTTTGCTTTCCAAATCATCTAAAAACTGCTTCTTAATCGTAAAATCGCGACCACTAAGATTTACAACGGCCTTTCCGCTTTTTTCAATCTCAAAAAGGGCGTTTTTGAACAGGTGTTGCACATGTGCCGGGCTAGAGGGCGCACCAATTGTTGCCACCGCTTTTATAGAGGTTACTTCTGCTGCTGCAAATAGTGCGGCGGCACCTCCAAACGAATGGCCAATGATAAGTGTTGGTGCCTTATAATTTTTTTTTAGATATGTTGCAGCTGAAACTAAATCCGAAATATTTCCAGAGAAGTTGGTGTCCGCGAAATCACCGTCACTTTCACCTAATCCCGTAAAATCAAAACGCAGTACAGCGAACCCATTTGCTGTCAATGCTTTTCCTATGTTCTTTACCGCTAATAAATTCTTATTACAGGTAAAGCAATGTGCGAAAATTGCAAAATTATGTGGTTTTTGATCCACGGGCATTTCCAGGCGGCCCACCAAAGCTTGTCCTTCTTTATTTCGAAAAGTTATTTTTTGTAGACTCATTCTATCTTTTTCTTTAATACACCTCTTAAGTCGGGGTTATAGAATACACCTATCTGCAACCGGTCAAAATTTGCGGTTCTAAAATGATTTTTTAGGTATCCGGCTTGAACACTTAAGTTTTCTGTAACGTTGACGCCGATTGCCGCGTATAAACGATTTTGGTCAAAAGCCTCTCTTTGCAAATTGATAAAAATTTCGTCGTAAAAATTCAGGAAGAAAATGTCCGTTAAAGGTAAGGTTACTTGCAGACGATATCTTGCCCGGTGGTCCGTTCTTTTTTCAAATTCGGGATTACTCTTTTCGCCAACAGCAATAAAGCGCTGTTCTAGTCTATAACGGTGTTCAAAAAGTACTTCCCAGACCTTGTCTTTTAAAATAAACTGTTGAAAAATCCGATGTTCGTTCAATCTTAAGTCTTCGGTGAAGATATCGTCAAAAACCATCCGAATATCTGAAAAATCAGGATCTGTATTTATATAGGCATAACCAACCGTAGCTATGGCGTCGGGATTAATATGATAGTTGAGACCTGTCCGCAACAGCAATTGATTAAAATTTTTGGCTTGCTCGTAATAGCGTAATTGTGCTTCGGTGTGAATACTGAATTTTTCTGAAATTCTATTGGTACCAAAATACATGTGCCAAGAACCTAATTTGTCCTCACCCGTTTCCTGAAGGTATACAGTGCCAGAACTTAATAGCATAATTAGCAGAACAATTTTATTCATTGATAATAATCTTAATGTTGGTCTAAAAATGTTCGAGGCTTCCTTTAATTTATTTTAGATGCCATTCTAATGCATGAAAAATCAGGTTGTTAATTTAAACTAAAACTTTCTATTTCCTTAAAAGGGGAAATCTCAAGACTTTCTATAGAATCTCGATAAATCTTCCATTTCTCGGTAAAAAAAGAATTGGTCTTGTTCAGCGCTTCTTTCAACTCGTTCTGGGCATATTTTATTAAGTCTCTTTCTGTTTTGGTGATACCGTTTTTACGGGAACTTACATACCTTTTTGCAGTACTTAATCGCTGCATTACCGTAATCTCAGGATTACGAGTAATACCCTGCCGCTTATCGTCTTTACCAATATAAAGTGCAACGACAGAATCGATTTGCTTCATAACATCCTTGGAAGCCTTTATCTGGTCCTTATATTTCTTACTATCCATTTCTTTTAGCTCCTTACTGTACTTTTCAGCAATCATTTTGCTCTCTAGTAATTGTTTTAGGGCATCGGCGGCAGTTTGGGTTATGTTCTCTATTGATTTCCCTTTTTCATATACTTCACCTATCGAAGTTGAACTAACCTGAAGCCGTGGGTCGGACTTTACGGTAATCATTGTTTCATCCGTAACATCTCCAAAAATCATTCTAATTTTATAAGTGCCTGGTTTTACATCAACTCCGCTGGACTCGGTTTTCTTTTCACTGATTTTTCTGGAAAGGACGTCCGATCCTTTTTCATCCATTTTCCAATATATTCTTTGGAAACCAGCTTTTTCAGGAGTCTTGTATTTCAAAGTACGAATTAAACGGTCTCCATCATAAAAATTAAACTGAATAGAATCTTTTTTCTGTACACCGTTCAATTTCTCAGAAGTATCGATATCAGGTACTTTATCCTCATCGTTTTTAGCAATAGCTTCTTCTTTTTTTATATTTTTCTTACCTTCTTTTAAATAGTAGGTAATCATGGCACCAGATTTTTTATTCTCTCCTTGATACAATGCATCGCCACCAAAGCGGCTTCCCGAGGGCTGTTGATAAGCAGCTTGATATGCGACAGGTGGATTGAATAATTTAGCATCCATGTTCAAAATAGAACGGTCACTAGCCAAAGCCCGTAGTGGTCTTATATCGTCCAATACCCAAGCAGCGCGGCCAAAAGTTCCGATAACCAAATCATGTTCCCGTGGATGTATCACCAAGTCCTTTGTGGAAACCGTGGGGAAACCCTCGGTCCATTTCTGCCAAGATTGGGCAGCGTTAAAGGATACGTAGAGGCCATCATCTGTTCCCAGGAACATCAAATTTGGATTTTCGGTATCTTCTATGATACTTAGGGTATAACTTTCAACATCGTTTTGGTCTACGATCCTAGACCAAGTTTTTCCATAATCCTTTGTTCTATAGGCATAAGGGGTGTAATTAAATCGCCTATAATCATTGGCAATGAGAAGAGCCTCTCCCTTATTCTTTGTTGATGCTTTAATCTGTGGAATCCAACTGCCCTCTGGCAGTCCTTTCAGATTGGCAGTAACCTCAGTCCAGGAAGTACCCCCATTTTGAGTATAATGAACACGACCATCGTCCGTTCCTACCCATAACATATCCTTTTCGACGACTGAAGGTTCTATGACCAATATGGTAGTGTGGTTTTCTGCACCCGTAGCATCCATGGTCAACCCACCACTTTCATCCTGTTTTTGCTTTTCTGGGTCGTTGGTGGTCAAATCAGGTGAAATTACATTCCAAGTCAAGCCCTTATCCGTACTTTTATGGACAAACTGACTCCCAAAATAAACAGTGCTATTATCAAAAGGGTCTTGGCCTATTGCGGCATTCCAATTAAATCGAAGTTCTGTTTCCGCGTCCGGTGGGGTAGGGCGTACCGTGTAATTATTGCCCGTAATATGGTCGTATCTTGAAACGAAACCCTGTTGGCTCATGGCATAGCCGTACTGGGAATCGTCCAAATCAGGGACTACATCAAAACCATCTCCAAAGGCAATTTCCTGCCAATAGCTATTTCGTATCCCCTGGGCCTTCCAAACATAGGATGGACCTCTCCAAGAACCGTTGTCCTGCATACCGCCATAAACATTGTAGGGATACTCGTTATCTACATTTATATGGTAAAACTGTGCCACGGGAAGGTTACCGATAAAACGCCAAGACTTACCGCCATCTTTGGAAATATTCAATCCGCCATCATTACCATCCATCATGAACTGACCATTTTCCGGATGTATCCAAAATGCATGATGATCGGGGTGTACTCCATTATCAACACCATAAGCTGGCATAAGTTCATCAAAGTTCTTGCCGCCATCTTGAGAAACGTTCACGTAGGTGAATACAGAAAATATCCTGTTCTCATTTTCCGGATCCACATAGATTTCGGAATAGTAAAAAGGTCGATTGCCAATGTCCTCCTTATCGTTTATTTTTTTCCATTTAAAACCACCGTCTTCGGACTTGTACAAAGCGTTTTTCTTGGCCTCTATCAAAGCATATACAATATTTGGTTTTCTGGGAGCGATAGCCACCCCGATGCGACCCAAATCTCCTTTTGGTAGACCATCTTCCTCGGAGAGCTTTTTCCAGTTCTCACCACCATCATGGGTCATGTATAGCCCGCTGCCTGTACCACCTGATTTAAAGAACCATGGGTCGCGTTTGTGTTCCCACATGGCTGCAATCAGTTTATTAGGATTGGTAGGGTCCATTATTAAATCTGCTACCCCTGTTTTGTTGTTTACAAAGAGTACTTTTTCCCATGTTTCTCCACCGTCGGTAGTTTTGAAAACACCACGCTCTGGATGTTCGCCCCATGGTGAACCAATGGCTCCAACATAAACCGTATTGGGGTTCATAGGGTCAATTTTTATCCTGTGGATATGCCGTGTTTTTTCCAAGCCCATGGATTTCCAGGTTTTACCACCATCCAAGGATTTGTAAACACCATAACCTCCGTTAAGACTATTTCTCGGATTTCCTTCTCCCGTTCCTACCCAAATAACCGAAGGATTGGATTGCTGTATGGCAACAGCCCCGATTGATGCCGTAACTTCCTTATCAAAAATAGGTTCCCATTTTATACCGCCAGAAATAGATTTCCATAGGCCTCCGGAAGCAGTGCCTACATACATCATGTCTGGATTTTCTGTAACCACATCTATGGCAGTGACACGCCCACTCATGCCTCCAGGTCCAATATTTCTGGGTTTAAGGTCCTGCATGAGCTTCATGTCCAATTTTTGTGCAACAGTGAATAGGGATGCAAAAAGCATCAAAAGGAAAAGTGTTTTTTTAATCATTTTAAGTAAGTTAATTAGTCGCTTAAATATAGGGTAAATGAATTGGGAGATTTCTTAAAGAGTTGTTAAGAAGAATGTGCTTATTGATTTCCCCTACCCAAAGTTTGACCATAAAGCCGTGTTATAAATTTTTGGGTGTTAGACTAATTATTTTTTCAAAAAATTAGATTAATCGAAATACATTTATACCTATTTTAATTTTTTTATGAGAAAACTATTTGGCATGCTCATACTGTTAATGTTATGTTCATGTGCAGGAGGAAAGTACAATTACCTGTTTGATACTGGAAAAGAATTGGACTTTAGCAAAGGTCAATGGTTATTGAACAAGACAAAATCGAATTCAAGGATATTTGATAATGAATTATACGATGTCTCTTTAAAAAATTTTTCAAAAATACTCGGAGATTCTTTAGTTGAAATGAATATGCTTAGAACGAAAAAGCCCGTTCCACCTACAATTGATTTTGAATTGAGTAACACTCAATTAAAGGAACTTCATGAAATTACCGGATGCGGTTTCCTTATAAACGTTAGCGGCAATATTATTAGTAATGGTGCCGGCACATTCTCATTTTACAATGGCGATGGATATTATAACGCAAGCAATCTTCAGTTTCCATTTTAATTTATGACCTTTCGGCTGCAACACTAATTTCTTCCTCCCGGGCATTAGCAAAAGTAACGGCAGAAAATTCACATTTTGATGATTCTAAGGGGTTTTCCGGTATAAATTCAAGTGAGGAGACAATGATGGTTAAGGCAGCTGAAAACCTTATTAGGAAATACAATAAGAATCGTTTGGATTAGTCATCTTCAAAAACCAACTTCTACTAAGTTTAGTAGCCAAATTAATTTTTTCCTAAAATTCCGAATAATTCACTACTCTTTCTTTGATTGATAGCATTGTGACGTCAGCCAAAAATATCGACTAGAATTTAGGATTCATATCTTATATAAATCTATATTTTAATTTAAAGATAACATCTTAATTTTCTGGATATTCATTATTTGAAAGCGTAACAAATGAGGTATTGCGGCGTCTTATTACTACATCAATCAAATCAAAAGCAATGAATCAACCATTAAATCAAAAACTTCGTCTTTTAATTACAGCGGTAATAACAATATTAATATGGGGGCATATTGGCTGGGATTATTTTCATAGTGGTATACCCACACACTATATATTGCAAAGCGAGGATATGCCGGGAATACCTAACTGGTGGGGCGGTATAGTATTGCCTTTTTTCACTTACTTTTTGCTACATCGCATACAGAAACGTTTTAACCGACCAGAAAGCAACGAATCATTAAAACAAGTTGGTCTCCGATTTTTAGGAGGATTGCTTTTTGCTATAAGTATTTCGGTTTGTTTTATGAACGGCATAGAAGCAACCGATTACATTATGGGTCTAATTTTCATACTGGCCTTTATTTTCCCACTTTATAAATCAGAATACCTTTTAGGTTGGGTGCTTGGCGCTTCATTTACTTTTGGAGCTATTATTCCTATCGGATTTGGCAGTATACTTTGTTTTCTTTTCTTTTTAATCTATCAATTGGTCGGTGTTATCAAAAAGCTACTAATTCCAAAAACTAATTAACACTTATTTCTTGATAAAAATACCGAATAATTCGTTTCCAAGTCTTGGCGGAATCGAGTTGTGACACCGGTCAAAAGTTATTGTTTTAAAATAAGGAGTTAAATAGCTTAAATACAGTTCTTTATTACCACCAAAAGGACGTTTTTCCAGATCGTAAGTCAAGGGAATATCAAACCAAACACCTACTAGTTTTCCATTTGGTTTAAGAAGGTTTGCCATTTGTATTGCATAGGCATATCTATTCTCGTCAGTCGGTACAAAAGAACAAAAAAAGGTTTGTTCCAAGATTAAGTCATACGTGCCTTGATGTTTAAAAAAATCGGTCACAAACATTTGTTCAGCGGGGAAGTCGGGATTTCTTTTTTGGAAAGCAGCCAAGGGGACTTGAGAAATATCCATCACATGAACATTTTTAAACCCATTCTGCCAAAGATATTCTGCCTCGTAGGCATTTCCAGCGCCTGGTATCAAAATAGAAACAGTCTTGTCCTTCATTTGGTCAATATAGGTTTTTAAAGGAGTTGATGTGTAACCAATATCCCAACCTGTACTTTTATCTTGGTATCTTCTGGTCCAATATTTTTGTTCGTTATTCATTTAAATGAGGAGTTCAATTGTTAAGCCCGACGGGGAAGAACTCAACTACAAAAATAGTAACCCGTACTGAAATACGTATATAAATGGTGAAGATGTACTTGTAGAAGATCAAGTGTATGGTTGCTCTTATGTTATTCCTAATTAAATTGACTATTTGGTAATTGCCAGTTCTTATTTCCTAGGGTATCTAACCTTAACTTCGGTATCTTACATTTATAAATTACCATTATGAAATTAAACTTATTATCGTGTAAAGCACAACGACCGGATAGAAGAGCAATCTCCAATTGTATTATAGCGGTTTCATTAAATGGTAATGATTCCTTGTCCAACGAACTTACAGATATACTATTGGAAGGAGATGCTGTTGAAATTGAGGTAGAGGATAAAAACTCAGGTACTGCATTAAGAGCCTTACGAAAACTAAGTATTGATTATGAAATTATAGAATGAAACATTTTTTTACTAACCACTAGTTCCCTTCTTCATAAACTACCCCGTCTTTCATTACTAAGGATACATTTTTCATAACAGAAATATCCTTCAAAGGATTACCTTTTACCGCTATTATATCCGCTAGAAAACCTTTTTCCAACTTTCCCAGTTTATCCAAATGAAAGATACTTG
>JBARUM010000381.1:0-4641 GCA_049645725.1 Maribacter sp. | reverse complement strand
GCATATACGATTGCTTTTAATTACATTTTTTCTTCAATTTTTTCCAGAATTGATAAAAGAAAATCACTTGTACATTCTACAGACTCCGTTATTTAGAGTCCGGAATAAAAAAGAAACGATTTATTGTTACAGTGATGAAGAACGCCAGAATGCTATTCATAAATTAACGGGCAAACCAGAGATAACACGGTTTAAGGGTTTGGGTGAGATTTCGCCAGACGAATTCCGACATTTTATAGGAGATGATATACGGCTAGAACCTATAATGTTGGACAAAGCGATGTCCATTGAGGAGTTGTTGAGCTTTTATATGGGTAAGAATACACCAAATCGCCAGAAGTTCATCATTGAAAACCTTAAAGTAGAAGTTGATTTAATTGAAGATAAAGCAATATAAACAAAGTAAATAAGATTCCTTCTGAATGGAAGAAAATGACGAGCTGAACGAGGAAAATAATGATAATTTATCTGCTGGAGAACTAACCAATGAAGGTACTACCGAGGCTCTAACCAGAGTCACCGGAATGTACAAAGAATGGTTTCTGGATTATGCCTCCTATGTTATTCTAGAACGCGCCGTTCCCGCCATAGAAGATGGTTTTAAGCCCGTGCAGCGCAGAATAATGCATTCTCTGAAAGAATTGGATGATGGCCGTTATAACAAGGTGGCCAATGTGGTTGGCCATACAATGCAGTACCACCCACATGGTGATGCCAGTATCGCCGATGCCATGGTTCAGATAGGTCAGAAGGATCTCTTGATAGACACTCAGGGTAACTGGGGGAATATTCTGACAGGGGATAGGGCGGCAGCATCTAGATATATTGAAGCGCGTCTTTCCAAGTTTGCCTTGGAAGTGGTTTTTAGTCCCAAAATAACGGAATGGCAACAATCATACGACGGTAGAAAAAAAGAACCCGTTAATCTTCCCGTTAAATTCCCTCTACTTTTAGCACAAGGAGCCGAAGGAATTGCTGTAGGCCTTTCAACCAAAATTCTCCCTCATAACTTTATAGAACTTATAGATGCTTCCATAAAGCATTTAAAGGGACAACGTTTTAAAATATTTCCGGATTTCCCTACTTCAGGAATTATTGATGTTAGTAATTACAATGACGGATTAAGAGGTGGGAAAATAAGAGTACGGGCTAGAATATCGCAACAAGATAAGAATACGCTCGTAATCAATGAGATACCGTATGGTACAAATACTTCTTCTTTAATAGATTCCATTCTCAAGGCCAATGACAAAGGGAAGATTAAAATCAAAAAAATTGAAGATAATACCGCTGCCGATGTAGAAATATTAGTGCATTTGCCATCAGGCATTTCACCAGATAAGACTATTGATGCATTATATGCCTTTACCGCTTGTGAATCCTCTATTTCTCCATTAGGATGTATTATTGAGGACAACAAACCTCTTTTTATCGGTGTAACGGAAATGCTACAGCGGTCAACGGATGCTACCGTAGATTTATTAAAACAGGAGCTAGAAATTCAACTTTCGGAACTTGAGGAACAATGGCATTTTGCATCCTTGGAGCGTATTTTTATCGAAAACAGGATTTACAGGGATATTGAGGAAGAGGAAACTTGGGAGGGGGTTATACAAGCAATTGACAAAGGCCTTGAACCACATACCAAGCATTTAAGAAGAGCTGTTACGGAAGATGATATTGTTAGGTTAACTGAAATTAGAATCAAACGTATTTCTAAATTCGATTTGGATAAGGCACAGCAACAGCTAGATGCTCTTGAGGATAAAATTGCTCAAGTTAAACACCACCTTGCCCATCTTATTGACTTTTCTATAGATTATTTCAAAAATCTTAAAACCACTTACGGAAAAGGACGTGAACGCAAATCGGAGATTCGCATTTTTGACGATATTGAAGCTACTAAAGTGGTTATCAGAAACACCAAACTTTATGTAAATAGGGAAGAAGGCTTTGTGGGGACATCACTTAAAAGGGATGAATACGTTACCGATTGTAGCGATATTGATGATATCATTGCATTCACTAGCGATGGAAAGATGATGGTCACTAAAGTTGATTCCAAGACGTTCATTGGTAAGGGCATTATACATGTAGCGGTCTTTAAGAAAAAAGATGCGCGGACCATATATAATTTAATTTATAAAGATGGTAAGGGCGGTGCTACTTATATTAAAAGGTTCAATGTTACAAGTATTACAAGGGATAAGCCCTATGATTTAACAACTGGCAAACCAAATTCTCAAGTACTTTATTTTTCAGCCAACCCCAACGGAGAGGCAGAGGTGGTCACTGTTAATTTAAGGCAGGCCGGTAGTATAAAGAAATTAAAATGGGATATTGATTTTGCTGACGTTCTAATAAAGGGCAGAGCTTCCAAAGGAAACATTGTGACCAAGTACACAGTTAAACGAATTGAACTCAAAGAAAAAGGGCTCTCAACTTTAAAACCCCGTAAAATATGGTTTGATGATGTTGTTAGACGTTTAAATGTGGATGGGAGAGGTGAGCTTATCGGAGAATTCAGAGGAGATGACTTATTGCTCGTGGTTACGCAAAAAGGTATTGCAAAAACAATTTCTCCCGTTCTAACCTCTCATTTTGAGGAGGACATGATTGTTTTGGAAAAGTGGAAGCCCAACAAACCAATATCCGCAATCTATTGGGAAGGGGAAAAAGAGCGTTTTTACGTAAAGCGGTTTATGATAGAGACCGAGCTAAAGGAAGACGTTTTCATATCTGAACATCCAAAGTCATATTTAGAGCTTGTTTCTACAGATTGGCGACCTGTTATAGAAATTGAATTTCCTAAGCCAAGAGGAAAAGAAGCTAAGGAAAACCTTAGCATAGACTTAGAGGATTTTATTGCCGTTAAAGGCATTAAGGCATTAGGAAATCAATTAATAACGGAAAAGGTAAAGAATATTAATACCTTAGAACCATTGCCTTACGAAGAGCCTAAAGTAGCCGATGCTACTGAAATTGAAGTTGTTGATGAAGAAAATGTTGATTCTGACTCAAAACCACTCGAAAATATTAGTAAAAAGGATGACGGAGAAGATTCTAAAGAAGGACAAACCAAACTATTCTAACTGATTGAAATGAAAGGTCTATTTCAGGAATTCAAAAACTTTGCGGTAAAGGGGAATATGATAGATATGGCCATTGGTATTATCATTGGTACCGCTTTTAACAATGTGGTCAATGTCTTGGTCAAGAAAATTGTTATGCCGCCACTTTCGTTACTCACGGACGATGTTAACCTTTCCAATAAGAAAGTTATACTAAGAAATCCTTCTGAGGGGGTTGAGGAGGTTGCCATTGGCTATGGAGAATTCTTAGAGGTGCTGATTGATTTTGCAATTATTGCATTCACAATTTTTATGGTGCTTAAATTTATTAATAAGTTCAAGAATAAGGCCGAAGATCCTGATAATAAAGAAGTAGAAACACCAAAACAGATTCAGTTATTATCAAATTTGGAAAAATTAATGATTGAACAAAATAAAATATTAATCAAAAAGAGGGACAAGTAGCTTGTTTAGAGAATAAGACCCTTTTAAGGTCCTTAGGGTGTCAAAGTTTGAACAATTCGCATAATAGCTACATTAATGCCTATATTTATCGAAAAATTGTAACAAAGAATGGATTTAACAAACCCCCTCATTTACGGAGTACCTTGTTTTATAGCTTTTATTTTACTTGAAATCACCTATAGTCACACCCATGGGGATAAAGATTTATATGTGTGGAAGGACTTGATGGCAAGCGGTGCTATGGGAATTGGTTCGGCCATACTGGGTCCGTTGTTAAAAATAACCGTACTTATTGTTGTCTTCAATTTCACTTATGAACTTTTCAATCCTATGGTAGATGGCGTACGTACCAATATTATGGGATATGAATCTTTTGGTTATGCATGGTATATTTTTCTACTGTGCCAATTAGCCGATGATTTTACCTATTATTGGTTTCACAGGGCCAATCATGAAATCCGTTTGCTGTGGGCCGCCCATATAGTGCACCATTCTTCTGATCATTTCAACTTAGGAACGGCCATACGAAATGGTTGGTTTACTTTATTATACAAGCCTTTCTTTTACATGTGGATGCCTGCTGTTGGCTTCCCTGTAGAAGTGGTTATTTTCGCATTGGCAATTGAGTCTTTTTGGCAATTTCAATTACACTCTAAATATGTACCCAAGATGGGTTGGATAGAAAAAATCTTTAATACGCATACAATGCATCAAGTTCATCATTCTCAAAATGTTGAATATCTTGATAAAAACCATGGTGGATTTCTAAATATTTTTGATAAAATTTTCGGCACTTGGAAAGAATTGGATGATGATGTAGAAGTCAAGTTTGGCGTTATACACGCACCACAGTCTTATAATCCTATAGTTATACTTACCCACGAGTTTAAGGATATCTGGGCAGATGTAAAAAAGGTGGATAAACTTTCACATAAGCTTATGTATATTTTTGGCCCCCCAGGGTGGAGCCATGACGGAAGTACTATGACGGTAAAACAACAACAGCGGTTATTTAAAAGACAAAAAACTGAAAATCCAGAACTTGCTTTTAGCAGGCCAAATTAAAATTACTGATAATCAGGAAAAAATAGTTGTTGGTTAAACC
>JBARUM010000380.1:0-8469 GCA_049645725.1 Maribacter sp. | reverse complement strand
ATGGTTTGTCCTTAAAAAATTCTGGTCTGGAATTCAACCATCCTATAGTAATGGAGTTACCCATAAAAACAACTCTATCTTCATTGGTTGCAGGAGCCCCAATTTTATTGTTGGCTTCTTGAAAATGTTTTAAGTTGGCCCAATCCTGAGCATACCCCTTGTTCAAGCCCAATAAGGAAGTAATAGTTGCCATAATCAAAAATCTCTTAATCTTCATAATTCATTTATAAGTGTCATAACTCGTTCTTTTCCTCTTTATTTAAAGGTAATTCCTTAAGTAGACTATTCTTGTTCGGTTTTTGGACGAAAAGGTAGGCTAACAAACAAATTGCTATGACCAAAGGAAGGGCGTTCCCAGAATTGTAATACGCAAAAAGCGCAAAAAATGCAGGTGCTTCTATAAGTGCGTATTTAATGTGAGATGCGGATTGGAATTTTTTAAGTTTTGTTTCCAAGGAATCGTTTTCATTTAAAGAAGAAATCATTTTTTTGAATAAATATTTACTTCCAAAATACCCTAATAAAGCTACTACCGGTACAGCGAATAGAAGCATATCTGATCCATCTGTTGAAGTATTAAAACCCTTTCCTTGTGAAATAGCCAGAATCGTAAAAATTGAAAGCCCAATAACCAATGACAAATGCATAAAGGACAGGGTCTTTAAAAAAGTGTTAATCTTCATAATAATTATTAATTTTCTAAGATACCATTTTTTGAAACTTTGCGAGTTCTTTAAAATTTAATTAATAGTTTCTTATCTCATTAAAAATGCATGAAGGTTGGTTTTAATACCTTTGTTACCATTATGCGCAAAGTGTTACTTTATTTGTTTTTCTTCAGCATCATGGGAAAAACTTTCTCACAATTACAAGAAGATAAGGTCTTGCATTTTTTAGGTGGAAATTTATTCGGTCTTGTTGGTGCAGGCGTAGCAAATCAAATTTCGGATGGAGACAGAACTTGGACATTTGTAGGATCCATTGGAGGTAGTTTACTTATAGGTTTAGCTAAAGAAAGTATAGATAAAAGCCAATACGATGGTTGGGATAACAATGATCTATTAGCTACTGTTCTAGGAGGCGTTGCAGTTGGGGTTAGCATTGATATCTTCAAACAAAGAAAAAAAAGAAAACGCGAACAACTTTTTAAAGATGCCGTAGGACATAAGTTACTGATTAAACCTCAAGTGTTTTCGGAATCGGAAAAATATTCTCTTAACTTATTAGGTATTTCTTCATCTGTTCTGAATAAACCTTGAATAAATCAATATTTAGCACTTTTGTCGCCTGCCAAAGTTCGTGCAATAAAATCTCTAATATCATCATTAGCGTTTTTGAGGTCTTCTCTCCTTAAATACATCATATGACCGGAGCGATAACCTTTAAAACTAAACCTGTCTTTCATTCTTCCGCTTGGATCAACCTGCCACATGGTATATTTGGCGTTAAAATAGGTTGTTGCACCATCATAATAACCGGATTGTACCATGACATTCAAATACGGGTTTTGAGCCATAGCCTGCCTTAAATTATCTCTAGTATTGTCATCTTCACTATTCCATGGCCGTACAGGTCCGAACATATTGTATTTAATATCTGTCTTAAAGTTTAGTTCCTCCTGCAGGTAGTAATTTATTGCAGGGGTAAAACTATGAAGCCATGAAGTAATTTCTGCATTATAATCTGGTTTTACGCCAGAGAGTTGTTTATCCATTCCCAGGTACCTAGAATCTAACCTACCAATTGTGTAACCGCCCTTTTCTTTCAATAAGTTTTTCCAAAAGAAAGAAGTTGGAACAGAGAGGTTTTGATCTAAAATATCTTTTTCGTTCAGACCTGAATAATAGGCCATTTTCTTAGCGGCCGAATTTCTTTCAGCATCCGTGATAAAGCCACCTTTGGCTATTGCAGGGATTAAGGTGTTAATGGTATACTCCTCAGATTCTGGAAGTATCTCCAGTAAATCTTTACTCTGAAGTTCTGGCGGCAAGGCCTTATGATGCCATGCCGCTGCGGTAAAATATGGTAAACGCAGTGCATCCGAAACAGGTCCGCCTACACGAATAACCTTATAATCGGCAGGAGAAACCATAATGACACCGTTCAAATACATCCATTGTTGCTCTTGAAGTGCCAAGGATAGCCCCATAACTCTAGTGCCTCCATAGCTTTCCCCTATGATGTATTTTGGAGATCGCCATCTATTATTTCTTGTAACGAATGTATTTAGCCATTCCGCTAAATATTCTATATCCGCGTTAATTCCAAAAAACTTATCACGATCCACTTCCTTACCAGTTTCTGGAATTGTACGGGAGTAGCCTGTATTGGCCGGGTTTACGTACACAATGTCCGTAACATCTAAAACAGAGAATGGATTTTCCTTTACGCCATAGGGTTGAACTGGATAACCTTCATCATCAATTTTTAAGACTCTGGGTCCTGTGTAGGCAAGATGCATCCAGACCGAACCAGATCCTGGCCCGCCGTTAAATGAAATTAACAAAGGTCTTGCTGCTCTATCCTTAACATTATTTCTTGTGTAATAGGTATAATGTAATGAGGCAATAGGCTCTCCCATCTCATCCCATACAGGTTGAGTTCCAATTTGTGCTGTATAATTAATCGTATTGCCATTTATGGTTACGTTATGCTGGGTCGTGATAACGGTATCAATAGGTAATTTACGATTCTGAGTAAATCCATAAATCGTAAAAAAGCTAAGTAGTAGTAAGGAGAAATTTTTGGTTTTCATGCTCTGATTGAATTAGTCACTTTAAAAATAACGAAAAGCAATGATATTGCTAATGTGGAGAGGAAGAATTTACTCTTCATAATTCTTATTATCTTTAATGTTGATAGAAAAAAGGACATAAATATGAAAAATTATTCTAGGCGCGAATTTGCCATGACATTGGGAAAAGGGTTAACGGCATCCACAATTTTGGGCGGTTCTAATTTAGCTTGCGCCACGCCCATACAAAACCAAAAAAAATTAGGTGTTGCTCTTGTTGGGCTAGGGAGTTATAGTAGCCGTCAACTAGCCCCGTCACTTTTAGATACCCAGCTTTGCTTCTTAGCAGGAATAGTAACTGGAACAAAGGCAAAAGAACAAACTTGGAAAGAGAAATATAATATCCCTCAGAAAAATATCTATAACTACGAAAATTTTGATTCAATTGTCAACAATAGTGATATCGATATAGTTTATGTAGTGCTTCCCAATAGTATGCATGCGGATTTTTGCATAAGAGCTGCAAAAGCGGGTAAGCACGTTATCTGTGAAAAGCCTATGGCGGTTAGCGTAGCCGAATGTGATGCAATCATTAAGGCTTGTAAAGAGGCCAATGTAAAGTTAAGCGTTGGTTACCGTATGCAATCCGATCCCCATACAAATGAGGTTAAGAAATATGTGAGGGAGAAAACCTTTGGTGAGGTTACCTTCGTTTCTTCTGATGCGGCTTACATCTCCAGTGGAAACCCACAACAATGGAGATTAAATCATGCCTTATCCGGTGGAGGTGCTTTAATGAATATGGGGGTTTATTCCATCCAAACTTCTATTTACGGTACCGGACAGAACCCAATATCTGTTAGTGCGCAAGAGTTTAGTACAAGACCAGAGTATTTTAAAGATACCGATGAGACGATAACCGCGCAGTTTGAATTTTCATCTGGAGCCGTGGCTCATATGATGACTTCTCATAATGTAAGTGGAAATCGATTGAAAGTACATGGCGATAAAGGCTGGTTTGAGCTAGACCCCGCTCATAGTTATGGACCTATTAGTGGACTTACTTCCAAGGGTGATGAAATTAAATTCCCACATAAAATACAACAGGCACTTCAAATGGATGACTTTGCAAAGCATATACTTGAAGGAACACCGAATGTGGCACCCGGAGAAATGGGTAAACGTGATATGATTATTGTAGAGGCCATTTATAAATCCATTGCACAAGGTGGTACAAAACAACTTTTAAATTTGGGCGGTATGGGTATCGTTAGTTAAAATTTTCGTTAGCCCTAATGATTAAAGGGACTTTTTACTGAGTTAACCTTTAATTAAAATCTATTTTATACTAAGATTACCATTAGTTTACATACTAACGTTTTCTTAAAGCTTAAAAAATATATTGCTAATTTCCAGTATACCTTAACAAAAGGTCAACGTAATAATTTTGAGGAAAATTAATAACCTTAAAACTATTACAAGAATGAAAAAAATTAAAAAATTGCTTTTCTGTGCGAGCATCATCGCCTTATCCTCTTGCGAAAAAATTGATGATTTTGTTGGATCAGGATCTGATGGCGGGGCAGAAGAGTCCGGTACGATTTTCGAAAACAAATCCAATTTAGAACCCTTGGTCGCGCTTACACCCCAATTCAACTTTGTAAAGGCTTATTCCCTCTTAAGTTCCTCGGATGTTCTTGATAATGGGTTTAGACTCGTGGGTGCGCAAGACGGTGCCGGTTTGTTAAGAGATCCCAATAGTGATGGCTATATTTACATGACAAATGCGGAGGACGATTACGCTGTAGCAAGATTAATGCTGGATAAAAATCTGGCTCCAATAAGTGGTGAGTGGGTATTGAATTCTGGTGTTGCAGATTTTGCCCGTCAATGTTCCGCTACCATGTGGGAAACTGAAATACATGGAGGTACCCAAGATTTGTTCCTATCCGCATCCGAAAGTTTCAATTATGATGTAAAGGGTTTAAATCCTTATGCCGTAAATCCTGACCCAACTGCAGATTATGGATTGGATGCCTTAGGCGAATTTTCTTGGGAAAATGCCGTCCCCTTGCCAAGAGATGCCTATTCAGGTAAAACTGTCATCATCGGAGGAGATGACGATTCCAGTGGTTCGGAAGGTCAAGTTACTTTGTATTATTCCGAAAATGGAGATCAAAACCTTAACGATGGTAAAATATACGTTTTGAAGTTTAAGCAGATTTCCGATGGTAATGGTGGAGTAATGGAATGCTCCGACGGAACTATTTACAACGAGTCCAATCTAGATTTTGGTGTTACCTACGATATTGAATTTGTTGAGATTGAAAATGGGGCAGCTCTTACCAAGGATGAAATGGAGACTGCTTGTATAGATGCCGGAGCATCAGCTTTTATGCGCGTAGAAGACGTAGATTACCAAAAAGGTTCCGATGAAAATGGAAGAAATTTGTACTTTGCCGTTACCGGAAGGGGACCTGGACGTGATACTTACAATGATTGGGGAACTGTTTACAAACTACAGTTGGACGAAGAGTCTCCATTGACTGGAAAACTGACTCAGGTAATAAGCGGGAACACGGATACCAATAACATGGATGGTAATTTGGCAGAACTACAAAGTCCAGATAACATTTGTGTAACTGAAAACTTTATTTACACTCAAGAAGACCCTAACTCTTTTGATAGGGGGCATTCAGCATATATTTATCAATCGGATTTAAACGGCAATAATACTAAAGTCGTATTGGAATTCGTCATAAGACAAGATCTAGACCCAACTGGAAGTACTGGTTTTAGTGGAGAATATGGTTCTTTAGAAGATATTTCCGATAAGGTAGGTATAGCAGGTACATTCCTTTTAAATCTTCAGCCCCATTATTGGGAAAGTCCAGATTTCCAAAATGTAGATGGTCATGATATGAGAACTAGACCAGATGCTATTGATTCTGGTGCCCGTGAAGATGATCAAGGTGGTCAAATAGTAATTTTACAAGGATTACCAAGATAAGGCACTTTACAACTAAAAAGGTCTTCACCTTTTTTCGGTGGAGACCTTTTCATAATAAAATTTATCGCTAAATAAACATGAACAAATTTTTTATACCTGTCTTTCTTTTATCTATAATTATTGGCTGTAAAGATGCTCCAAAGGTAATTACTTCTGCTATGAAAGTAGCGGAACCGGTAGATTGGCAACCTGCCAACCGATACTATCTTGAACATATTCATAACGCTATTTCCTACCTAAGTGAATTAGATAGTTTGCCCATGACCGGTGAAAAGACGAAACAAGTATTTGCAGCAGCGAGAAGGGAATTTAAAAAAGCAGAACCTTACGCATCCTATCTTAACCCCCAAGTAGGGCATAGGGCAAATGGTCCAGCACTACCAATTGTTACGGACGATAGCCAGAAAATCCTATTGCCTTTTGGACTCCAGAAAATTGAAGAAAGTATCTACGAAGAGGAGGAAAACGAGGCTCGTTATCGCAAGGAAATTTATTTAACCAAGGGCTTACTCGCAAACCTAGAACGCAATATTAGTGAAAGAGAGTTAACGGCACAGCGCTTTTTTATTGCTACACATCAACAATTATTAAGAATTATTAGTCTTTCAATTTCAGGTTTTGATACCCCCGTAAGTCAATTAGGACTTTCGGAGGCTAGGACATCCTTGGAAAGTTTGGAAGAAATTTATTCCATTAGTATTCAACAAATCATAATTGCAAAGAATACTTCCCTAGATGCATCCTTTATAAAAAATATAAAAAAAGCAGTTACATTTATTTCTCAAAATACAGACTTTGAGACCTTTGATAGGTTTGTATTTATACGTGATTATATGAATCCCATTACAAGAAAATGGGTAGAAATTCGGAAACAAAGTGGACTTTGGGATGGAGTTGATAACAAACCGTTCAATTTTGATGCGCCAACTTTCTTTGAGGAGGATTCATTTAATCCAAAGTTCTTTGCACCGTTAACAAATAAAAATGCCGATGACAAACAGATTGAATTAGGTAGAAAATTATTTTTTGATTCAAAGCTATCAAAAAATGGGAATATGGCTTGCGTTACCTGTCATAACCCTGAAAAAGCTTGGGCAGATGGTTTAGTCGTAAACACTGATAAAAATGGTGATCCATTGCAACGTAATACGCCAACCTTACTAAATGCCGGTTTCCAACAAAGTTTTTTTTGGGATGGTCGCTCCCCAGATATAATGGCACAAATAACTTCAGTTTTTACGAACGATAAAGAATTTGATAGCTCTATACATCAGTTTTCTACAGAAATAGGTGTTGATTCTACTTACGTATCCCTTTTTAAAGATGCTTATGGGATTTTATCCGGTCGTAATACCGAGATTATCCGTGCATTATCGGCATATATTTCAACCCTAAACGGATTCAATTCCAAGTTTGATAGAAATATTAGAGGGGATGAGAACACGTTTACCCCGAGTGAAAAATTAGGGTTCAATCTTTATATGGGCAAGGCACTGTGTGCTACTTGTCATTTTATTCCCTTAACCAACGGGACGGTTCCTCCGTTTTTCTCAGAACATGAGAAGGAGGTAATAGGAGTTCCAGAAACTGCCGCCAACCAAAAATTGGACGATGATTTGGGATTTTATTGGCGAAATAATGGTGAAGTCGCAGTCCATCGAGGAATGTTTAAAACCCCTACTGTGCGGAATGCAGAGCTAACGGCTCCGTATATGCATAATGGTGTTTACCAAACACTGGAACAAGTCATGGATTTTTATAATAAAGGCGGAGGCGGCGGAATGGGATTTGATTTGGATTATCAAACCTTGCCTTTTGATAATCTGAACCTAAGCGATGAGGAACAGCAAGCATTGATAGCTTTTATAAAAACCCTGTCTGACACTAATGTAGGGTATAGAAAGAAAGATGGGCAATTGATGGTTTCAATAAATTGATGGTACCAATTAAATAATAAAAAGGCCGAATAGTTTTTATGTAGGTCCTTGGATAATAATAGATAAAATTGAATTACAAAAAGAAGACTGCACAAAATGAAAAAACCGATAGATTTTAGATTTCAAGGCGTGATGGGATTATTAATGACGTTTTGTTTGTTTGCACTTTCATGCAAACAAATCGACAATATTACATATGAAGAATTAAAAGATGATTTGGCGAAGCAGGAACAAGAAGATGAAAACAACTTTTTTGATAGGCCATCAATCTCTTTGTTCGATCTTCTATCCGGAACACAATACTTATCCCAGGTATCAAAGGCTTTTATGAAAGCCGGTCTTGACACCGCACTTAAGGACGAAGGACCATTTACTTTGTTTGTTCCCAACAACAATGCCGTACAAGAACTTTTTGATAATCTTGGTTCTCAATATAATAGTTTTGAGGATTTTGATAGTCCTGTAGAATTGGAGATTTTAAATAGAATCCTTTCTTATCACATGATTCCAGGGAATTTAGAATCCGATGACCTTGTTGATGGTCAGGTTCCAACTTTGTATGCGGGCAATTCCATAGGAATTAAAACTTCTGATAACTCCTTTGTATTAAGTGATGCCTCCTCAATTGAAGCTTTACCTCTAGAGATTAACAAAAAGGCTACGAATGGGGTAATCCATGTTATCAACAAAATTTTGCTGCCAGAGGACGTTATTACGTATCTGGGAAGTCCTAATTTGAGCAATACCGCCGATAAAACAATTAAGTAACTTATAGTTGAGAACGAAGA
>JBARUM010000379.1:0-32373 GCA_049645725.1 Maribacter sp. | reverse complement strand
CGGCCATATCACTGTCTGCAGAAATTGCCACCACTTGGTACCGGCTACAGGCTGCAAAACAGCAATTGAAAATAACCGAGGAACAAATTGCTACCAACAAGGATATCATTAAACTAATACGTTCCCGCTTCGTAGGTGGTCAAATAAGGGCTGTGGACATTCTAAGGCAAGCGCAATTGTTGGAAAGTACCAAAGAACAACAAATAATATTCAGTACTAATGTTAGCATCTTGGAAAATCAGCTAGCGGTGCTTTTAGGAAGGCAACCTCAAGAAAGTGATACATTCGAATATACAGAGTTACCAAATTTACCCGTGCTTCCAGAAACCGGACTGCCTTTAGAATTGGTGCGTCGTAGACCTGACTTGCAACAGTCGTATACGCTATTACTTGCAGCTGATCGCGACATGGCCTCCGCCGTTCAAAACAAGTATCCAAGAATTTCTATCAATACCCGTGGTCAGTTACGGGCTAATAATTTTGCCAACCTTTTCGATAATTGGGCCTATTCAATTGCGGGTAATCTGCTGGCACCCATATTCTATGGAGGACAACTAAATGCCGAGGTCAATAGAACAGAGGCTATTAAGCAACAAAGACTGTATGAGTATGGGCAGACGACTTTGGTGGCCTTCCAAGAAGTAGAAGATGGCTTGGTACAGGATATGATGCAAAAACAGCGGTCAGACAACATCGAACGTCAATTAGAGTTGGCTGCCAAAAGCAATAAGCAACTACGGGTAGAATTTTTAAATGGGTTCAGTCCTTATTTGGATGTCCTTTTAGGTTTAGATCAAGAACAGCAGTTACGCAGGGATTACGTTTCGGCACAGTTGAGACAAGTTCAAGTCCGTATAGGGTTGTATAGAGCTTTGGCGGGAGGTTTTGAAACAGGTCGGACATTGGAGTAATTAGTGGTTGATGGTCGAGGGTTGATGGTTGATGGTTGATGGTTGATGGTTGATGGTTGATGGTTGATGGTTGATGGTTATAAAAAAAAGAATGTTACTTTATGAACAATAAAAAAATACTTTGGATTTGCCTCGCCATTCTTGGTGGAGGTCTTGTTATCACTGGGCTCATCTTTTCAACGGAACCGGAAGCCCAACGGGAAGGGGCAAGCATTGAAACCGCCATGCTAGTGGATGTAATAACTATAAAAAAAGGAACTTTTGAGCCCATAATTGTGGCTACGGGAACGGTGCAACCCGTTGAGGACGTAAATTTGAGTCCGTTGGTTCCGGGTCAGGTCATTCGTAGGGACCCTGCTTTTACCCCTGGTGGCTTCGTTAAAAAAAATCAAGTGCTACTACAGATAGATCCTGCCGATTACCGGAATACGCTGGAGCTACGTAAGAGTGAATTTATGCAATCCCAGACAACTTTAGATACTGAAATGGGACGGCAACAGATTGCAGAGCAAGATCTACAACTTATTGCCAACGATTCTCTGTTTGGAGACAATCCACTTTCGGAAGAGGAACGGCAACTGGTTCTCCGGAAACCACAGCTGAATGCCGTTAAGGCAACTATCGGTGCCGCAAAGGCTTCAGTAGATCAGGCTCGTTTAAATCTGGAACGCACCACTATCAGGGCTCCTTTTGATGCTCATATTTTAAGCCAAAATGTCACTGAGGGTTCCCTGGTGGCGCAGGGCGATGTTCTAGGCCGTATTGTTGGCACTAAGGAATATTGGGTAATCGCCACGGTTCCCGTATCAAAATTACAATGGTTGCGTTTTCCGAACGATGAGAAAGATAAAGGAGCTCCCGTACGTATAGAAAATCCATCAGGTTGGGCAGGGGATGCATATAGAGATGGTTATTTGGACAGACAGATTGGTGCGCTTGACGGGCAGACAAGGCTAGCTCGGATTTTAGTTAAGGTAACTGACCCATTGGCGACAACAACAGAATTGGAAAGAAAACCAAAATTAATGATCGGTACATTTGTAGAAGTTAATATACTGGCGGATCCAATTCCCAATGTGGTGCGCCTAAGTCGAGACTATATTCGTAGTAACGAGACGGTATGGGTCATGAAAGATGAAAAATTGGAAATCAGACAAGTAAAAATAGTACTTACGGATGATGAGCATGCCTACATCCGCAGTGGTTTGGAAGATGGTGAAAAAGTGGTCATTACCGATTTGAGCACCGTTAGTACTGGCATTGGTCTACGTACGGCGTCCGATGAACAGGAATCGGAAGCGGAGGAATAAAATTAGGGCAATATGGAACAGCAGAAAAAAGAAAAAAGAAAAAGAAAAGAAGGCGCCATCGCCTATATGGCCAGGAATTCTATAGCCACCAACTTACTGATGTTAGTGCTTTTGGGTGGGGGAATTTTCACCATGTACACCATCCAAAAAGAGGTATTTCCGGAATTTCAATTGGATTTTGTAGAAGTTTCCGTGGCCTATCCCGGGGCATCGCCTGCAGAAGTAGAACAAGGCGTATTACAACCTGTTGAAGAGGCTGTAAGGGGAGTACAGGGCATTAAGGAAATCGTGTCCGAAGCAAGCGAGGGGTCGGGACAGATCAGTATTGAACTGGTCGCTGGCTCTGAAAGGATGACTGCCTTTCAAGACATCGATCAAGCTATTAACCGTATTCAGACCTTTCCAGATGATATTGAGCGTCCCGAAGTGCGCTTACAGTCTCGTCAAAGAGATGTGTTACAAATAGGTCTTTACGGCGCTGCCGATATTTGGACATTGCGACAGCTCGCGGAACGCCTTCGGACGATTCTCCTGAACAATCCGGAAATAACACAGGTAGAACTGGGTAATGTACCCGATTATGAGACACGCATTGAAATTCCTAGGCGTACCCTCCAGAAATACAATTTAACCTTGGGTCAGGTCGCGGATATCATTCGGCAAAGTAGTAATGACGTTCCCGCCGGAGCCGTTCAGACCCAGAGCGGAGAAATTTTACTCCGTATGCAAGAGCGCAAGCAATGGGCCAAGGAATACGGCGGTATTACCATTGTATCCTCTGAAGACGGTGCCAAAGTTTCCCTAAGCGACATCGCTACAATAACCGATGGTTTTGAAGAAACGGGTTTCCATGGGCAATTCAACCAAGAAAATTATGTGGAGCTTCGTATTTTCAGAATCGGTAATCAATCGCCCTTAAAGATTGCCGATGTCACGAACGGCATATTGGAAGATTTTCAATTACCGCCCGGTATCAAATACCGTACCGATAGTAACCGTGCTGCGGATTACAGGGAACGGCTTTCTTTATTGACTGAAAACGGTATACTGGCCATCGTTATCGTATTGATTATTTTGACGCTCTTTCTGGAATATCGTCTGGCGTTTTGGGTAATGATGGGGATGACGGTCTCATTTATCGGGGGAATGATTCTGTTACCACTAATCGGTATCAGCGTTAACATGATTTCCATGTTCGGTTTTTTGGTGGTACTCGGTATCGTCGTAGATGACGCGATTGTAGTAGGCGAAAATGTTTATGAATACCGCCAAAAGGGACTAAGTCCTATGCAGGCAGCAATTGCGGGTACAAAAGACGTTTCTTTACCAGTCATCTTCAGCATCGTAACCACTATTATAGCTTTTGTTCCCCTTCTATTTATGCCTGGGGAAACAGGGAAATTTTGGCAACCTCTTCCGGCAGTGGTCATCGTAATTTTGGCCGTTTCCTTACTTGAGGCACTTTTCATTTTACCTTCACACTTAGGACATCTGAAAAATAAAAAAAGTAAAAACAAATGGGTACTTAAACTTGAGGGGTGGCAACGTTCTTTCGCCAATGGTTTTGATAGGTTCATTGAAAACCGTTACCGACCGTTTCTAAATTTATGTTTAAAATATAGATATATCACTTTGAGTGCGGCCGTTACACTTTTACTTATTGTCGGCGGGTATGGCTATAGTGGCCATATGGGAATGATTATGATGCCCGAAGTGGCGGCCGACGAGATTGAAGCGGGAGTACGCTTGCCCGTAGGTACCACGCCCGATCAAGCCGCTAAAGTAGCCCATGCTATCTCTGCTTCTACACAACGTATGTTCGAGGAACATAATCTCTATGAAGTAGCGGAAGGGATAAAAACCAATGTACGGGGACAAAATTTTATTGATGTAGAAATTGTCATGCTGCCACCGGATCAGCGGGATATTACCGCTGCGGAGGTCATCGCCTTATGGCGGGATAATATCGGTGATATTGAAGGGGTTGACCAGATTACTTTTGAGGCCGAACGAGGTCCCGGTGGGGCACGACAGGATATCAGTATTGATTTAAGCCATTCGGATATTAATGTACTGGAACGGGCGAGTGCTGCTTTTGTGGACAGAATGAGCGCTTTTTCCAATACCCGAGATGTTACTGACAATTACAACAAGGGTAAAATGCAATATGACTTTAAGTTGTTGCCACAAGGTAGAAATCTTGGACTTACCTCAGATGAAGTTGGTAGACAGGTACGGGATGGTTTTTTTGGTGCGCTGGCCATGCGACAGCTACGGGGAATGAACGAGATAGAGGTACGGGTAAAACTACCTCTGGAAGAACGGAAGGATATTAAGAACTTGGAAAAGTTCCTCATTATTACCCCCAATGGAATTGAGGTTCCCCTTATGGACGTTGTAGAAATAGAGGAACGGGAAGCCTTCAGTAGCATCAACCGAAGAGATGGCAGGCGGGTTGTAAACGTTGGGATGGATGTAGAACCTGCCAATGCGGTAGGTCGTGTCATTGCTTCGGTGCAAGAGGAAACCTTACCCCAATTAAGAGCGGACTTTCCCGGAATCACTTGGAGTTTTGAAGGCAGTCAAGCTGATATGCGCGAAAGTACAAATACGTTGAAAGCCGGTTTTTCAATCGCCATGTTATTGATTTATGCTTTATTGGCCATTGCCTTTAGCAGTTACCTACAACCTTTGATTGTAATGACCGCTATCCCTTTCGGCATCGTAGGAGCGGTCATTGGTCATATCCTATTGGGTTATGACTTGTCTTTGGTTAGTCTGATGGGCGTCATTGCTCTGTCCGGAGTTGTTGTAAACGACTCGCTTATTATGATAGATTATGCGAATAAACGGAGAAAAAAGGGCGACCCTATTTACCAATCTATTCATGAAGCAGGCCTCAGAAGGTTTCGCCCCATTATTTTGACCACCATGACCACTTTCGGAGGTCTCGCGCCCATTATTCTAGAAACTTCCAGCCAAGCGTTTTATTTAATTCCTATGGCTATTTCATTGGGGTTCGGCATTGTTTTTGCAACGGCCATCATCTTGGTAATCGTCCCCTGCTTATATCTCACATTAGAAGATGTACGGCTTTTGGTTTCAAAGGGAAGAACTGTGGAACAAGTGGATGTTTCAGAAACATCAACTGCTGAAAATCCTATGCTTGCAGACAAGTAAGATAGAATTATATCTGCTGTGACATAACAAACTAAGATAGCTTCGCAAAAGAATGCGTTAATAATGTACGGTATAGAGCAAAAACTCAATAGCGCTATCCGCTATCTTTAGTCAAGGATTAAGAAATTGTTTATTTTACTAAAACCATATCCATGAATATATTCGAGGCTTTACGCAAGGATCACGACATCCAACGGAAACTTTTAAAAAAACTAATAGAAACTTCTGGTGACTCTAAACTTAGGGACAATATTTTCAAAAGCTTAAAAAATGAATTGGAAACACATGCAGACGGTGAGGAGCGCTATTTTTATAGGCCTTTAATCGATAGTGACAGAACCCAAGAGAAAGCAAGACACAGTATCGCCGAACACCACGAAATTGATGAACTCATTGAAAAATTAGAGGAAACGGAATATGATTCCTCCGCTTGGCTTAAAATTGCAAAGGACCTAAAGGAGAAAGTAGAGCACCATTTAAAAGAAGAGGAACATGAAGTATTTCAAATGGCGGGAAAAGTGCTTTCAGAGGATAATAAGGGAAAATTGGCCGATGAGTATCAAAGTTACATGGAAAAGAACAGGTAGATATTTCCTATGAATACATAATTCAATTAGGATAATAATTCCTTTCCAAAACAACCGTTGTTTTCCTCGATTTCAGCAAAGCGCCGTTCTATCTAAAAAGGCATAAAATTACACACAATGCTTACTTTCCAGAAAGAAATTAATTATTTCAGGTAATCCGCGTCATAGAGTCCGGCTTTTATAATAACTTGAAAAAAATCAGAATAAGTTTTAATAATGTCAAATAATATTAATCGCAATATATCAATCACCGGAGATATTCAACTCACCGGAATCCAAGAAGGCAAAGCAAGCGATTACGCCGCAGGCGTACAAGGGGTGAAAGTCACCTTGGAGCATACCTTTAAAGAAATGGGTATTTTAAATGCTTTGAAAGGTTTGGCTTATATGAACCAGAAAGAGGGTTTTGACTGCGCAGGTTGCGCTTGGCCAGACCCAGAAAAACCTTCTAAAATAGCCGAGTATTGTGAAAATGGCGCCAAGGCACTGGCCGAAGAAGCTACCCATTTAACCTTAGGGCCTGAGTTTTTTGCAAAACATAGCGTTGAAGAACTTTCGCAATGGTCAGATTTCAAAATAGGGAAAAGTGGTCGACTTATAAGTCCTATGGTGCTTAGACCTCATAAAATTCATTATGAACCCATTTCTTGGAAGGATGCTTTTACCTTAATTGCGGACGAATTAAAAAATTTGAACAACCCGGACGAAGCTATATTTTACACTTCTGGGAGATCAAGCAACGAAGCTGCATTTTTATATGGGTTGTTCGTACGGGCATTTGGCACCAACAACATGCCGGATTGCTCCAATATGTGCCACGAAAGTAGCGGAGTGGCACTCACGGAAACCCTAGGTATTGGAAAAGGATCGGTAAAACTAGAGGATTTTTATGAGGCCGAAGTGGTTATGGTCATTGGTCAAAACCCGGGCACCAATCATCCTAGAATGCTGACCGCTTTACAAAAATGCAAGAAAAATGGTGGGAAGGTTATTAGCATTAATCCCTTAGAAGAAATTGGTCTTAAAAAATTTAAAAATCCGCAGGAAATAAAAGGTGTTACAGTAGGCCAATTAATAACGGACATTTACCTACAGGTAAAAATAAACCAAGATGTTGCGCTACTTAAGTTATTGATGAAAAAACTGGCAAAGCTCGATGCTAAAAATGCTTCTGTTTTTGACCATAACTTCATACTAAAACACACTGCCGGTTATAAATCGCTCTTGAATGATTTAGATACTTATTCTGAAGAGGAACTTTTGGATCTCTGCGGTGTTCCAGAGGCACAAGTAAACAAGGCGGTCAATCTTTTAGCCCAAAAATCAAAAATCATAATTTGTTGGGCCATGGGACTTACCCAGCATAAAAATGGTGTGGAAAATATTAAAGAGTGCGTAAACCTGTTACTGTTAAAGGGAAGTTTAGGTAAACCAGGAGCGGGTACGTGTCCCGTGCGAGGTCATAGCAACGTACAGGGCGACCGTACCGTAGGGATAATGCATTATGTATCTGACGAGTTAAATGCCGCTATTGAAAAGGTTTTTGGTTTTAAACCGCCTACCGAGGAAGGTGTGGATACCGTCCATGCCCTAGAGGCCATGCATAAAGGAAAGGCATCTGTTTTTATGGCTCTGGGAGGCAACTTCGTGTCGGCCGTAGCAGATACCAGTTACGCGGCAGCGGCTATGAAAAATTGTAGTTTGACCGTGCAGATTAGTACTAAACTAAATCGAGGTCACTTAATTACCGGTAAAACTGGACTTATATTACCCACTTTGGGCCGTTCAGAAAAGGATGCGAGTAATGGTAAAGACAGGTTCTTAACCGTGGAAAATAGCATGGGCAAAGTGCACCGCACCAAGGGCATCCTAACACCAAAATCCGACAACCTAAAAAGCGAACCAGAAATTATTGGAGGAATAGCCAATGCTTTTTTTCAAGGTAAACACCCCGTTGATTGGAACGAATTGGGCGGCAATTACGAAATGATCCGTGAAAAATTGGCCGAAACCATACAGGGTTTTAATCAGGTGCAATCAAAATCTGAAGGATCCGGTTTTTATCTTCCAAATAATGTTAGAAACTTGGATTTTAGTAAACTCCCCAATGGCAAGGCACAATTCAGCATCTGCAAACCGGCTAAACACGATTTAAAACCTAATGAATTATTATTGATGTCCATCCGCTCCCATGATCAGTTCAACACCACTATTTATGGTCTAAACGATAGATACAGAGGCATTTACAATGAAAGACGGGTCGTATTTATGAACCCTGAGGATATGGTCTCCCATCAACTTAGTAACAAAGAAGAGGTGGATTTAGTTAGTAATTATGATGACATAGAAAGAAGAGCTGCCAAATTTCTGGTAATTCCGTACAACATTCCAAAAGGTAATTTAGCGGCTTATTTTCCTGAAACGAATATGATTATACCGCACAACCATTTTGCGGATAAGAGTAACACGCCTATAAGTAAATCCGTAGCGGTTTCGATTGAAAAAAGATAAGTTTACAAATGTTGATTGTCACTTAGGGCGAATTTTCGAAGGCACGAGAAAATTAGTATCGAGAAGCTTGCATGTTCTAAAAGGTGATGCCCTGAGCGCAGCCGAAGGGTCCTCTCAGAAAGCCTCTGGAACAATTTGCCAGAGCAAATCGCTTGAGTTGACACGAGGCTGTTGTAATTATTTAAATTAACTTTAAATAAAAAATACAGAGCGCCGATTGTACTGCATTGTTGACATAGAAACTACCGGAAATGGAATAAAGGGAAACCGTATTACCGAAATTTCTATATTCAAATATGACGGCCATCAGATAGTGGACGAGTTTACTTCTTTGGTAAACCCCCAATGTGAAATCCCATACTTTATCACCGGGCTTACAGGAATAGATGATGCTATGGTGCGTGATGCACCAAAATTAGTAGAAATAGCTTCTAAAATAACCACATTCACCCAAGATAGTATCTTTGTTGCCCACAGCGTAAACTTTGACTATAACGTTATTAAAAACGAACTACGGCTAATCGGCCTTGATTTTACTAGAAAAAAACTATGTACCGTGCGTTTATCTAGAAAATTAATACCTGGATATAACTCCTATAGCCTTGGCAAGTTATGTTCTGCCATCGGAATTCCGTTGACTGATCGCCATAGGGCCCGTGGAGATGCACATGCAACTGTACTATTGTTTCATAAACTGTTAAGGGCAGAGGGTGCAGCTGCCACCTTCAAGCAATTTTTAAACGCTAGGTCTCAAGAGGCCACCTTGCCGCCTTCCCTACCAAAGAGTGAATTTGACAAATTACCTTCAACACCGGGAGTATACTATTTTAAGGATTCCCAGGGTAAAATCATCTATGTTGGCAAGGCCATAAACATCAGAAAAAGAGTATTAAGCCATTTTTATGACAAGTCCACCAAGGAACTAAACTTATGCTCGGAAGCAGTTTATCTAGATTTTGTGGAGACAGGCAACGAATTGATAGCGCTTTTAGAAGAGTCGGAAGAGATAAAGAAACACTATCCTAAACACAATCGAGCTCAAAAGAGAACCATACAACAGTACGGTATTTTCTCTTATGAGGACAGAAATGGTATTTTACATTTAGCCCATAATAAAATAAAACTGGTTCCAAATCCTTTGGCCATTTTTTATAGTGTTACGGAGTGTAGGCAATTTTTAGAAAAACTCTGCGAGACTTTTGAGTTATGTCCCAAGTATTGTCATTTACAGGAAAATATTACTACCTGCTCCCATTATAAAATAAAACGATGTTTGGGCATATGTTCCAGCGTAGAATATTTGGAAATATATAATGAAAGGGTAGAACAGGCTATTTTGAGATTAAAAGATAAAAAAACCGATTTCCTTCTATCCTTAAAAGGGAGAAACAAAAACGAGGACGCGTTCGTTCTTGTTAGAAATAATTATTATGCTGGATACGGATATATACCAAAATCCGAAAATCTACACCACATAGATGGAGTAGATACTTTTTTAATGCCTAAAAAAAATACACTGGAGACACAAAAAATTATAGAATCATTCTTGCATAAAAATCCAAAGTTGGTCATTGAACTAGAACAAGTGATTTCGAATTCAATTGCAATTTAATCTTTCATTTCACGATACATCCTAACCACAAAAAGCAGCCAGACCATAAATATGATGGCTACGATAATTGAGTATATCAAAATAAAATCCACTACTTCTTGTACTTTAAATAATTCATAAAACCAAGAATTGTGGGAGCCCAAAAAGCGATGAATATCGCATCTAACTTTTTTCCACTCAAAAACAAAATCTCAGATACTATAATAATGGATATGACTACTAATAGCATAAGACAGTTCATTGCCCCAACGCGTTCAATAAAATTTTTAATCATTGCTATGATACAAATCCTAGTTAAAGGTATTAAATTATTATTTTCTAAATTAAGATTTCATTAAGTTTTTTTTAACACTTAACGATTTCTTTATATATCCTAAAGTAAGAATAATTCACAAAGCACTAAAATGTAAGAAGTTTTATTGAGAAAAGGTGGTTAGCTCTTTAAAATCAAAGACTTGTAGGACACACGTAGTCCGTTACCTTTACCCCTTCTTTTTTTAGTGCTCCAAATCCACCGGCCACGTCTATTAAATTATGTATACCTCTACTCTTGAGTATAGAAGCTGCAATAACAGAACGGTAGCCCCCGGCACAATGCACTAAAAAATCTTGATTGTCCGGAAACTCTGCCAAATGCCTATTCAGATCACTTAATGGGGTGTTCTCAGCATTGATGACATGTTCGGACAGGTACTCACTTTCCTTACGCACATCGAATACCACCAAAGAACCGGATTTTAATTTATCCTTAGCTTCCGAAGCATGGATTGATGTTATACTGTCCGTCTCCTTTTCGGCGGCAGTCCATGCGGAAATACCACCTTTTAAATAGCCAATAGTGCCATCAAAACCAACTCTGGATAATCTCGTGATGGTTTCCTCCTCCTGACCTTTGGGAGTAACCAAAAGTAAGGGCTGTTTTGTATCTGCTATCAAAGCACCAACCCATGGGGCGAAATCTCCATTAAGCCCAATAAAAATAGAACGTGGAATATGTGCCTTTACAAAATCATCTTGATGACGAACATCCAATACCAGTGCGTTAGTCTCGTTCGCTGCTAGTTCAAACTCATTAGGTTCAAGTGCCGTAGTTCCCCTGTTCAAAACATCAGCGATATCTTCATACCCCTCCTTGTTCATCTTTACGTTCAATGGAAAATATTTTGGCGGAGGTAACAATCCGTCCGTAACTTCTTTTACAAATTCCTCCTTTGTCATATCAGCTCTTAGCGCATAATTCATTTTCTTTTGATTCCCCAGTGTATCAACCGTTTCTTTCATCATGTTCTTGCCACAGGCAGAACCTGCTCCATGCGCCGGGTACACAATTACATCATCCGAAAGCGACATTATTTTGTTACGAAGGCTATCGTATAAAGTCTCCGCTAATTGTTCCTGCGTTAAATGTGCCGCTTTCTGTGCTAAATCTGGTCGGCCAACATCTCCCAAGAATAGGGTATCACCGGAAAAAATAGCATAATCCTTCCCTTCCTCGTCCTTCAAAAGATAGGTAGTGCTTTCCATGGTATGACCAGGAGTATGAAGTGTCTTAATGGTAAGCTTACCAAGTTTGAATTCTTGACCATCTCTCGCAATAATTGCGTCAAAAGAAGGATTGGCCGTAGGACCATATACGATAGGTGCTCCAGTTTTCTGGGAAAGCGTTACATGGCCACTAACAAAATCTGCATGAAAGTGCGTTTCAAAAATATACTTAATCGTTGCTTTATCATCCTCCGCTCTTTTAATATAGGGCGTTACCTCGCGTAAGGGATCAATTATTGCAACCTCACCTTTACTTTCAATATAATACGCACCTTGTGCCAAACATCCCGTATAAATCTGTTCTATCTTCATTTGCTTCTCGTTTATTATTAATAACCATTTAATCTAATATCTATAAAAATAATTGATTTTATGTTTTTGATATATTTGTCAAATCATTTTTTTTATTGTTTTCGTAGGCAACCCGTGACCCTAAGGTACTGACTGTATTAGGATTGTCAAAAAAAGCGACTGCCTCTTTTGTCTTTACAAATAGATATTCTTTGTGCAATTCATTAATGATACCACTACTAAATATAATATCCCTGATAGGCCCTATGGCCCCGGCAATATAAAACTGTAAACCCTGTCCGTGAATTTCATGTATTAAATTGGTCAAAGCGTCAGCTCCGGTGGCATCAATGTAATTAATAGCCTCCGCATTTAGAATTACCACCTTCAGTCTAGGTCCCTTAAATTTAATGTGTTTTAAGAGTTCCTTTTTAAAGAAAGCCGCATTACCAAAATAAAGTTGGGAATCAAACCTAACGATCAGTAGATCGTCCCTTACAACAACCTCATCACCAAATCGCTTAATATTTTTATAGTAATCAGTATCTTTTATATTTCCCAATACGGCAAAATGAGGTTTTGAAGTCCTATATACCATAAGCAGCAGAGAACATAGAACACCTATCAAGATCCCTTCCGTTATGCCCACGAACAGGGTGATTAAAAAAGTAAGTAATAGTACTATAAATTCATCTTTCCTATTCTTCCATAGGTTTTTGGCATATTTAAAATCTATCAAACCAAATACGGAAACCATAATAATACTTGCCAAAATTGCATTTGGTAATATACTGAAAACGGGGGTAAGGAAAAGTAATGTTAATAGCACTAAAACAATACTAAAAAGAGAGGCCAAATTAGTTTTCGCACCTGATTCATAGTTTATTGCAGAGCGCGAAAAACTTGCGGTAACAGGATAAGCCTGAAATAAGGATCCGACTATATTGGAACTTCCTAATGCAATTAGTTCTTGATTGGGCCGTATAGTCTCCTCACCACTTTTTTCCTCTAACGCTTTACCTATGGAAATCGCTTCCAAATATCCGACCAATGCCAATGCCAACGCAATTGGCCATAATTTTTGAAGATCATCAAGTTGAACATCCGGCATTATGAACGAAGGAAGCCCTTGAGGTATTTCACCCACGAGCTCTACTCCATAATCCTCCAAGTTCATCATATAAACTGCAAGAATTCCCAATAGCACTATAATCAATATTCCAGGAATATTCTTATTCCATTTTTTTAATCCGATAAGTAGCAATATTCCCAAAGCACCGATTGCAAAATCATAAAAATTAGTATTACCTAGTTCAACAAAGGCATTCATAACCAACTGATGAAAACGATTACTTCCAACGATGGCAGCACCCAAAAGATGCTTTAACTGACTCAGCATAATAATTAATGCGGCGGCGGAGGTAAATCCGCTGATAACAGGTTTTGATAGAAAATTCACCAAAAAACCCATTCCCAATACTCCCAATGAAAATTGAATTACGCCAACCATTAAAGTTAGCACGACTACCATGGCAATATAATTCTCTATCCCAGTAATAGCCAAGGCCCCAAGGCCAGCGGCCACTAAGAGGGAATCCATAGCTACAGGTCCAACCGCAATTTGTCTGGAGGTTCCAAGAACTACGTATATGAGTATAGGAAAAAGTGAAGCATATAACCCGTAAACCGGTGGCAAGCCCGCAATCATTGCATACGCCATACCTTGGGGAACCAAAACAATTCCAACAGTAAGACCAGCCAATAAATCCTTTAAAAAATAGGTTTTTTTATAGTCTGCTATCCATATCAAAAAAGGTAGAAAACGCTGCACAGCACAAAGTTACATAATAATGTCAGTTTAGGAGGGTTCACCAGATAATCACTTGGGCCATTTACCTAAAGGAAAATCAAATTAATCTATTTGTTCAACTTGCCCAAGAATACATTTACTTTGGGATTTATGGGGTTACCGGCAGCCCTTCTTAGCATCGCCACCTGACCGGTATGCCAGACGGCATCCTCTATAGGTCCGTTTATATGATTCCAAAACGGAAATTCCGAACTTCCATTGATACGAACAAAAATTATTTTATGATTGGATAAATCTTCCGATTCCAGAAATAATTCGCTTGCAAGCCTAAAATTCTCTAAAGTAGCCTTACGTTTTTCAGTATGGTTTAGCTCTGGCAACGCTTGGGTATAATCCGTAGGCATTTGTTTAGCCGAGTTAACTATGGTTTCGGACAGACCATAAATATGGTCCATTATTTGCCGTAGTGTTCGTGATGAATCGCTAGGTCTGTAGTTTAAATCTACATCCTTTAAACCTTCTGTTGCCCAATAATAACGAAAACCTAGACCGTCTATCATTCTAGAAATTACGGAACCGGGAGTATATTCCAACGGTTCATTAGGGATTTCAGCATAATACATTTCTACGTTGGACTTTTCTTGTGCACACATAGTTTGGCTTAGGATAAAAGAAAATAAAAAGATTATATTTTTCATAGTCGGCAATAACTGTTCTCTACTCTAAAGGTTTTAATAATATTTTAAAATGTATTGAATTGTTAGGCAACTCATTAAAACCTTCATGCAAAAGGTCTTGAGTTACTCCATAGGGGTAAAAAGTAATAGGTTCTATACAGACCATATTGGAAACTTCCGTCCAAAGCATAAAACTACCAAATCCTTGAGTTAATATTTCTAGGGATTTTGTATCCTTCAAGACTATTTTTTCGCAGTCCGGAACTTGAAAAGCTCTACTACCAACTGCCATTACCTCAGGTAATGTAATTTGCCTTTCATTAGCCTGAATAATAGGGTTGGCAGTACTTAGTTTAAAAGCGGGATGATAGCCTAACATAAAAGGCATGCCTTGTTCTCCTATGATTTTAAAAACTACTTCCAGCATATTTTCTTTGAGCTCAAACGACTTAGTAAATTCAAAATCATAAGGCCATGATAGGTTTTCCTTAGTGGATTTAGCGGGGAATTTGGAATTTTCAATAGGGGTATTTGCCCTATATATTTTATTGAAAACAGCTTTTGTTTTCGTGTGATGTGTTCTTTCATAAGCCATTTCGCGCAAAAGACCATGCTGATCTTGAACAGCTTTTCCTTTGGGTGTAGACACTTTGAAATCAGCTTCATTGGTAGGGCCGATTATGGGAAACATTTCGGTATCCGAGTTACGCCATCCGGGGCTTCCTTTCTGATGTATAAACTCATGACCAGAAACAGAGTAATTAACCAATTCGCCCTTATCCACTTTAACGGACTGATCTCCTGAATTAAGTACTGTCATATTATCTAGGATATTTTACATTCAAATTGTCTATGTTCAAATGATGGGACATTTAAACAACGTGATACGCTTCTCTACTGGTATCACACTTATTTTTTCTTAAAGTAACGAAAAACGAATCTAGTCCAAGAAGCCCTGCTCCTTCATCCATTCATCGTTAAATATTTTGCCCACATATCTGCTACCATGATCGTGGAACAAGACCACAACTACATCATCTTTTTTGAAGTGTTCTTTTAATTGTAACAAGCCTTTGATTGCTGCACCTGCAGAGTTCCCTAAAAACATTGCTTCTTCCTTTGCTAGACGCTGGGTATAGACAGCCGCGTCCTTGTCCGTTACTTTAGTAAAACCGTCAATAACACTAAAATTTACATTAAGTGGTAAAATATCCTCACCAATACCCTCTGTTATATATGGATATATCTCATTTTTATCAAAAATACCGGTTTCATGGTATTTCTTAAAAACGGAACCATAGGTATCAATACCCCAAATTTTTATATTCGGGTTTTTCATTTTTAGATAGGATCCTACACCTGATATAGTTCCTCCGGTGCCCACCCCTACCACAAAATGGGTTACTTTTCCTTCTGTCTGCTCCCAAATTTCAGGGCCTGTACTTAAAAAATGTGCTTTACAATTAGATGGATTGTCATACTGGTTCACATACCAAGAGTTGGGTATCTCCTTAGCAAGTCTTTTGGCCGTACTATAGTAACTTCTAGGGTCTTCAGGTTCAACGTTCGTAGGGCACACATGTACCTTACTACCTACAGCCCGTAGAATATCCATTTTTTCTTTGGACTGTTTGTCACTTATAACACATATCATCTTGTAACCTTTAACGGTAGCTGCCAAGGCCAAACCCATACCTGTATTACCTGAAGTCCCTTCTATAATAGTCCCTCCGGGTCTTAAAATCCCAGCCTCTTCGGCATCCACTATCATTTGCAGCGCCATACGGTCCTTTACGGAATTCCCAGGATTGAACGTTTCATATTTAGCCAAAACCAAACAAGGTAAATCCGCAGTTAATTTGTTTAATTTAACTAAAGGTGTATTTCCAATGGTCTCCAGTATATTATTAGCGTAATCCATTTACAATTTATTCAAACTTTATAGCTCTTACCGGTGTTATTTTTGTGATGATATAGGATGGAATCAATAACATCATTAAACATAAAACCAATACTCCGGTATTTAATAAAATTACCGTCCAAAAATCAATATGTACAGGTATATACTCTATGTAGTACTCTTTCGGATTTGGAAATTTAAACAGTCGGAATTTATCCTGTAACAAAATTACGCCTATCCCAATCAAATTCCCCCAAAAAAGCCCTATCCCGATAAGGTAGGTCGCATTATATAAAAACACCTTGCGAATACTCCAATTCGTAGTCCCCAAAGCCTTTAATATACCGATCATTGGCGTACGTTCCAAAATAAGCACCAATAAGGCGGTAATCATATTAAAGCCACAAACAACGATTAATATCCCTATGATCAAAACAATATTAAAGTCAAAAAGCCCAATCCATTCAAAGATATTGCGATACTTATCCTTCAATGTTTTCGTATCTAAGGTGGATACCGTCTTTCCAAATATCTCCGCACTTTTTTCATCTATATCGTTAAAACTCTCCAAGAAAACCTCAAAATTACCCACCTCATCTTTAGTCCACTTGTTCATCTGCTGAATATGCCTAATATCTATGAGCATAAAACGAGAATCTATTTCCTCAAACCCACTGTCGTAAATCCCTGCTATGGTAAATTTTCTTTGATTAGGAATTCTGTTGGGGTCATCGTAACGGGGGAAAAAAGCAAAAAAAGAATCGCCGACGGTAAATTTCAGTTTGTTAGCCATTAGATTGGACATAAGGACATCAGAATTTAAATTACCCGTAAAATCCGGTAGTTGCCCTGCCAATACAAACTCCTCCAACAATGACCAGTTGAAGTCTTTCCCTACACCCTTGGCAATAAGGCCTTCAAAAGTCTCGGCGGTTCTAATAATACCTGCTTTTGTGGCCACTGCCTGTACATGAACAATACCTTCCACGTTGGTAAATTCCGGATAAAAATCTTGCACCTTGGATACTGGCGCCACGGAAACTTCAGAGTAATTGTTATCGTAGTTATAAATCTGTATATGCCCGTTAAAAGCCGTTACTTTCTCCCTAATCTTATATTTGAGCCCTACTCCCGTGGCAATAGCTATCAACATCATTATAACCCCTAAAGCTATGGCGGCAATGGCTATTTTTATTATCGGGGCAGAAATACTAATTTTATGCTCCTTACCCGTAATAAGCCTTTTGGCTATAAAATATTCTAGGTTCAAATGATGTTGTTTTTATCCAAGTTCAAAAGTACAGTTTTATTATCGTTTTTGGTATTGACAGCATGTGGAAACCAACCAAAACAGAACTCAGAAAAGGCCGATAGATATTCTTCGGTTTCAACTGAAAAAACCAAAGATTCTGCTATTGTTGCTGCGAACAGAACAGAAGCATACTTTCCATTTTTGAAAGATAAAAAAGTAGGGGTAGTTGCCAACCAAACGAGTGTTATCTTTAAAAAAGACGGATTTACACATCTTGTAGATTCCTTACTTTCTTCAGGAATCGCCATTGAAAAAGTTTTTGCTCCCGAGCACGGTTTTCGAGGTCAGGCGGATGCGGGAGAGAAGGTAAAAGACGGTATCGATACCAAAACGAACTTACCGATCATCTCCCTATACGGCAACAATAGAAAACCATCATCCGAGCAACTAAGAGGATTAGATATCGTGTTATTTGATATACAAGACGTTGGCGTTCGCTTCTATACTTATATCGCAACCTTACAATTGGTCATGGAAGCTTGTGCCTCACAAAATATCAGCGTAATGGTTTTGGATAGACCTAATCCCAATGCACATTATGTAGATGGACCAACAATGGAAAAAGAACATACGGGGTTCCTGGGAATGACAGAAATTCCCTTGGTCTATGGTATGACTATTGGGGAATACGCCACTATGATTAATGACGAAGGCTGGCTGGAAGGTGGCACAAAAATAAATTTGACCATAGTACCTGTAGAAAATTGGTCCTATGAAATGGAATATCATTTACCCATAAGACCTTCTCCTAATTTACCTAATGATACCGCCATCCACCTCTACCCTAGTCTAGGGCTTTTTGAAGGTACAAATGTAAATGCGGGCCGTGGTACAGCATATCAATTTCAGCGGTATGGAGCATCTTTCTTAGATTCGCTCAAATACGATTTCAAATACACTCCAATGCCTAATTTTGGTTCCAAACATCCTAAAGAAGAAGGTAAAATATGTTATGGAAAGGATTTGTCTAAAATTCCTAGAATGGGCGAGATTTCCTTAAAATGGCTAATCGACGCTTACCAAAATAGTACTGATAAGTCCAAGTTTTTTAATACTAGCGGATTTACCAAACATGCCGGTACCGAAAGACTACAACAACAAATAGAATCTGGACTTTCAGAGGCAGAAATAAAAAATACTTGGCAAACAGATTTAGTACGTTTTAAAAAGACTAGAGAAAAGTATTTAAGATATTAAGAAATACTAGTTTCTAGAAATATGGAAAATACCGTCGCCTTGATTTACGATGGGAGATTGATTTACGCAGATGACGTACCCAGCATGTGTTGATTTAACCGTGCGTTCAAAATATCCAAAAGGGTCGGATATACTTCCTAAAATAGTGCCTTTTTCAACTTTTTGTCCTATTTCAACCATTGGATGTAACATTCCGGAGAATTTAGCCCTTATCCAACTTGAGTTGTCTATTACAACCGCTTCCTTATACTCTTCAGCTGAGTGTGCAAGTTCATTTGTAAAATCTCGCATATCAAGATGCTGCATCACTCGAAGTGCTCCGTTCACCCCACTTTCTGTTATTTGATTGTCGATATGGAGGGATTTTCCACCTTCGTACAGTAAGATTTTTTTATTTAGTTTATGAAGCGTCGCTCGAAAGGATTTTTCCCTTCGAGCAGACTTTACAATAAAGGGTGCCCCAAATACCTCAGCAAGCGCTAGACTAGCGCTATCGTGCTTACCGATACGAACCTGAGGTGCGTTAAAACGGCTATCACCACCGGTATGGTAATCAATACAATAGTCTACTAGAGGGGCTATCTCCTTAATAATATGATAAGCGAACCTACTTGCCAAAGAACCTCTGGAGCTTCCCGGAAATACACGATTTAAATCCCTTCCATCTGGAAATTGTCTTTTTTGGTTCAGAAACCCGAAAACATTAACAACAGGAATGCAAATGACCATTCCTTTTTCTGGCTTGTTGTATTTCTTGGATATTAGTTGGCGTACAATTTCTATCCCATTAATTTCATTACCGTGAATACCTCCAGTGATTAAAATGTTGGGCCCCTCTTCATTAGCACGCTCTACTATAACGGGCACCTCTATTTTGGTACGCGTATGTAACTTCGCAATATCTAAATTTAATTGTACGCCTTTTCCTTTTGAAACTGCATGACCTAAAACTTCAATCCTATTACTCGACATTACGTTCCATGTACTTAATTATTTTACTAGCTATATCCTTTCCGGTTGCTGCCTCTATTCCCTCAAGACCCGGAGAAGAATTTACTTCTAAGATCAAAGGTCCTCTAGCGGACTGAAGCATATCTACGCCAGCAACACCAAGCCCCAGGACTCTGGCCGCTTTAATCGCCGCATTTTCCTCTTCATCCGTTAATTCAATAATATCGGCGGAGCCACCTCTATGAAGATTAGAACGGAATTCCCCTTCTTTTCCCTGTCGTTTCATTGCCCCTACAACAACACCATCTATAACAAATGCCCTTATATCGGCTCCTTTGGCCTCTTTAATAAATTCTTGCACGATTACACGGGCCTGCAAACCATTGAAAGCTTCTAGAATGGATTCTGCCGAATTTCGGTTATCCGCAAGTACAACTCCCAGTCCTTGTGTACCTTCTAAAAGTTTAATAACTACAGGGGCCCCGCCGGCTTTATCTATAATTGCGCCTACATTCTTAGAGTAGTTGCTAAATACTGTCTTTGGTAAGCCCAATCCTGCCCGCGATAATATTTGAAGGCTTCTTAATTTATCTCGTGATCGGACCAGTGCCTGTGATTCTACGGAAGTGAAAATTTTCATCATTTCAAATTGACGAACTACCGCAGTTCCATAAAAAGTTATAGAAGCGCCTATACGCGGAATAACGCCGTTAACCCCCTCTATCTCCTTGCCTTTGTAAATGAGTCCAGGTTTTTTCTTTTCTATAATGAGATCACACTTGGAGTGATCAACTACATGCATATCATGGCCTTTCTTAATCCCCGCCTCTATGAGACGTTTAGTAGAATACAAATTCGGGTTTTGAGACAGGATAACTATTTTAATATTAATTTTTTTATTATAATTCTAATTTGTTGTTGTAAAAATAAATAACTAGACCCGTCAAGGTACAGTTATTAAATGGTCTTTTAAATCTATTTTAAAAAACTCTTTAGAAGATATTTAAAGAAGACTCCAAAGAAAAGATTTAGAGGATAATCATATACTCAGCGAGAAATCTCGTCTGTCGTAGGCCTCCGATATTTATGAAAGGGCTGTTTTAAAAGCCCTAGAATACTGGAATTTTCTTTTTCATCCGGAAAAGTATCCACACCATAAACAATAGTCTCTCTTTCCATATACAAATAAGTACCAAAAAGCCTATCCCATAAGGAGAAAATATTCCCGTAGTTAGAATCGGTATAAGGTAATTTATGATGGTGATGTACTTTATGCATATCGGGTGAAATAAGCATCCAGCTCAATGCTTTGTCTACATTTTTAGGTAATCGAATATTGGCATGGTTAAATTGGGAAAGCACTACCGATAAACTTTGATATATCATAATAATCCCGATCGGCGCGCCCACTACTAAAACTCCAAATAATGTAAACATATACCTGATTAAACTTTCCAGGGGATGATGTCTATTGGCGGTCGTGGTATCTACATGGTGATCGGAGTGATGTACTAAATGCACCATCCACAAGGGTTTAACCTTATGTTCTGTCCAATGTGCCATATAAGCCCCTATTAAATCCAATAGCATAAGCCCTAAAAGCACATAAGCCCATAATGGCAGTATTGGCAGCCAGTTAATGATTCCAAAATCGTTTTCCACTGTCCAATCCGAGGTTTTCAACAATAAAAACGCTAAAGGTAAATTGACAAGAATAGTAGTAAATGTAAAAAATAAATTAGGCAAAGCATGGTGCCATTTTTTATATCCTACACTAAATAAAGGAACTATTCCTTCCAAAATCCAAAAGAACGTAATGCCTCCCACCAAAATAAACGAACGGTGTGCCGAGGGTATAGTTTCAAAATAGTTGATGACAGTTTCCATTCCTTAAATATAATAATTTAAGTTGGCAGTAACGGCTTAACCTTTTCACCAAAAAATACAGATGGTTTTGAATCACTACCTGAAGTTATTTACTCTTTTCTTCATCTCTTCTACAATAGTATAGGCAGCAGGACAAATGGTTACATTCTTTAAGGTGAGATTACTTATTTGATGAAATTTTTTTCGGTTCGTATGTGGGAATTCTTTGCATGCTTTAGGGCGAACATCATAAATAGAACAATAATTATCCGTTCCTAAAAAAGTACATGGCACCTGCTGAAGCACATAGTCATTCTCTTCATCTATTTGTAAATAGGTCTCAATAAATGCTTTAGGTTTTAAACGAAAGTATTTTGCGATACGCTCTACATCGGCATTGGTAAAAAGTGGCCCTGTAGTTTTACAACAGTTGGCACAAGAGAGACAATCTGTTTTTTCAAACTCGGACGTATGCAATTCTTGCATTATATAATCTAAGTTCTTAGGCGGCTTTTTTTTAAGCTTAGCAAAGAACTTCTTGTTCTCCAGATACTTTTCCCCAGCCTTTTGGGGTAATTGTTGCAGTACTTCCTCCATAAATCAATTTTTCCTTCTCAAAACTAGGGAAGTCCTCCTAAAAAAAGGATTTTTGTAGTCGAAAAAACTAAATGTTTTGGAGAAGGATATTCTAGGTCAGGCTTTATTGGATTATCAAAACGGTCGTTATTCCGAAGATATCAAAACCTATTCATCATTGGACGAAGAAGACATTCTACCCCTACCCTATCTTTTTAGAACCTATGCCGCTATGCCGCCCTTGGAAAAAAAGGCACTGAATTTATGTAAGGGAAAAATCCTTGATATTGGATGCGGAGCAGGTAGCCATAGCCTTTACCTTAAAGAAATAGGACATGAAGTAGTTGCCTTGGATGTATCAGTAGGCGCAATAGAAGTGTGTCAACAAAGAGGAATTAAGGAAACCTATTGTGGTGATATCCTGAATTGTGATGGACTTAAATTTGATACCTTGTTATTGCTAATGAACGGTGTGGGAATAGCAGGAAAATTGAATAAGTTAGACATACTATTAAATAAACTTGCATCACTTTTAAACCCAAACGGACAAATACTATTGGATTCCAGTGATATTATTTACATGTTTGAAACAGACGAAGACGGTGGACATTGGATTCCCGAAAACGCAACTTATTATGGAGAAGTGGAATTTATAATGGAATATAAAAATATTAAAAGCAAGTCCTTTCCATGGCTTTATTTAGATTTTAATATCTTACGGCGAGCTGCGAAATATCATGGTTTTGAGTGTGAACTTGTAAGCGAAGGTGAACATTACGACTATTTAGTAAGATTGTTCCCAAGAAAATAATAGTAGGCATGTTTTTTGCGTTATGCACATATAAAAAATTGTTATGAAGAATTTAAAAGGTCTGTTGATTTTAGGACTGTTTGTTGGGCTCCTAGCTTGTTCCAAGGGTACCGATGATGACAACACACCATCAAGGGCGGTTGACAAAAGAGCAAACCTGCTTGCTACTGGGGCTTCTGCAAACGATATCCTTTCCAACGGCTCTTTTGATAAGTTACTGGTGGAAATTGGTTTTGTAACCGGTTTTAGGCCTACTAACGAAGCTATGAGCGAATTTACCGATTTTCTTAGACAGCACACATTTAAACAAGATATTGAAATCATTTATACAGAATTGGATTCGCCTGATGAAGATAATTTGACCTTACGGGAAATTGCAGATTTAGAGGAAGAAAATAGAACCGCATACAACGATGGTAGAACTTTGGCCATATACATCTACTTTGCGGATGCCCCATCAGAAGGCGATGAAGAAGAAGAAGGTTTAGTTACATTAGGAGCCGTTTTCAGGAACACTTCAATGGTCATTCATGAGTCTACTATTAGAAATCTAGCTGCTCGAAGTTTTTTTATTTCCAATGCCGATGTTGAAACCGCCACCTTGAATCATGAATTTGGACATTTATTCGGCTTGGTAGATCTGGGTACAGATATGATTAACCCCCATGAAGATAACGAAGCTCCCAACCATTGTAACGTTCAGGGATGTTTAATGCGTGCAGAGCTTCAATTTGGAGGCCCCTCTGGGAAATCAAATTTGTCCGCAGCAAAGATTGCTTACGAAGATGGAATTAAATCTGGTTGCATATTATCAGGAAATACAGTTTTAAGCTTGCTACAGTCAACTACTGGGAAAAATGCCGCAACTACTAATTTGGACCCTGAATGTATTTTGGATTTGCAAGGTAATGATGGGCGGTAAACCTGTGGATTACTTTTCAAATTGTAATTGACGAAACTACCCGTTTTAACATATTCAGATACAAAATTTACGGCGAGGAAGTAGACCATAAACACTGAAAACAACTAGATAAGTACGCTCTCCTTAATTTTAAGGTATGTTCAAATACTTATGTGTCTGTAAGGAAACCTTCCATTTTGGATTTTGCATGACAAAGTCTACGATTAAGGGCGTAACCTTATCTTTAACGCTCCATTCCGGTTGTAAGTAAAGAATGCAATCCTTATTGGTCAAAGCAGCTTGCTCCTCGGCAAAAATGAAGTCGTGCTTATTATAGACTATCACTTTTAATTCATTTGCCTCTTGGTAAATTCTACCAGACGGTAATTTATTCTTTTTAGGTGATAGGCATATCCAATCCCACTCACCGGTTAATTCATAAGCACCCGAGGTTTCAATATGCGTATTTAGCATTTTAGCTTTTAAAGCACTCGTTAACGGACCCATGTCCCAAGTTAAGGGCTCACCCCCCGTTACAACTATAGTATCCGAATATTTAGCTGCATTTTTCACAATTAAATCAATAGCTGTTGGAGGATGCGTATCAGCGTTCCAGCTTTCTTTTACATCGCACCAATGACAGCCCACATCGCAACCGCCAACTCTAATGAAATAAGCCGCTGTGCCCTTATGAAAACCTTCACCTTGTATGGTATAGAACTCCTCCATTAGGGGCAACAGCACACCCTTGTTCACCAAATCCAATACCTCCTGTTTTTCCATCAGGCAAAGATACATTTTCGCACTTAATATTCAGTCCAATAACTAAAGAAGACACCATCTAGGCTATGTAGGATCGTAAACGGACTGTACTTGATAAATATGTATAATTATAAGCGTTCATACTTCCTGTTGGCTAAAAATCTTTTATTTTTATCAAAAATAATCCGGATGGGTTCCAAAGAGGAGTTTTTTACACATATTGAAGAAGGATACACCACCAAAGGCGATTACATTGTCATGGGAGCCGCTATGTTACAGGAGGAAGCGGTGACCAACGCCTTAGTGAAAATACCACTAAAAACCCTTAACCGTCACGGACTAATTGCTGGAGCTACAGGAACGGGAAAAACAAAAACGCTACAGGTTTTAGCGGAAAATCTTTCGGATAAAGGAATTCCCGTACTATTAATGGATTTGAAAGGAGATTTAAGCGGATTGGCGCAGCCTAGTCCAGGACATCCCAAAATAGATGAACGCCATACAAAAATTGGCATCCCTTTTAAAGCAAAAAGCTTTCCGATTGAAATTCTTTCCCTCTCGGAACAGGACGGCGTAAAAATGCGCGCCACTGTTTCAGAATTTGGCCCAACGTTGCTATCACGTATTTTAGACCTTACCGAAACACAAGAAGGCATTGTCGCTGTAGTTTTTAAATATTGTGACGATAATAAACTACCGCTACTAGATTTAAAAGATTTTAAAAAAGTACTACAATATGCTACTGGGGTTGGCAAAGCTGAGTTCGCAAAAGATTACGGCAGAATTTCGACGAGCTCTACAGGAACTATCCTAAGAAAAATTATTGAACTGGAGCAACAAGGCGCCGACCTCTTTTTTGGCGAAAAGTCTTTTGAAGTTGATGACCTTATGCGAATAGATGAAAACGGAAGAGGCTACATCAATATTTTGAGATTGACGGATATTCAAGATAGACCTAAATTATTCTCTACGTTCATGTTGAGTCTTTTAGCTGAAATATATACCAACTTCCCTGAACAGGGAGATAGTGATAGACCGGAACTTGTTCTGTTCATAGATGAAGCACATCTTATTTTTAAGGAAGCTTCGAAAGCACTATTGGACCAAATTGAAAGTATTGTAAAGCTAATACGCTCAAAGGGTGTAGGACTTTATTTTGTCACTCAAAACCCAACAGACGTTCCAAATGAGGTATTGGCGCAACTAGGTCTAAAAGTACAACACGCACTTAGAGCATTTACGGCAAGGGATAGAAAAGCGATAAAACTGACTGCGGAAAACTATCCAATCTCAACGTTTTATGACACTAAGGAAGTGTTGACCTCCTTGGGAATTGGAGAGGCTCTAATCTCTGCGTTAGACGAAAAAGGAAGACCGACCCCGTTGGCAGCCACGCTCTTAAGAGCTCCTATGAGCCGCATGGATATTTTGACTGATAGTGAACTTGAGGATGTTATTAAAAAATCCAGCCTGGTAAAAAAATATGGTGAAGTAATTGATCGTGAAAGTGCTTATGAAATATTGAACGATAAAATTGAGAAGGCGGAAGTCCTTGCAGAAAAAGAGAAGGCGAAGCCAAGAACCAGGAGTACAGGTACTAGGCGAAGTACAAGACAAAATCCCATACTAAAAGTATTAACAAGTGCGACCTTTATAAGAGGAGTACTTGGGGTATTAAAAAAAGTGATGCGTTAAACTTTATGAAACCAATCAAAATAATAATATTGTTTTTTTCCCTTATCCTGATAACTAGGTGCGAAGAAGAAAAGAATCCAAAATTTGTCATAACTAGCAGTCAGGTCGGCAAGCTGGACAAGAATAGTCTAGCAAGAGATTTAGAATTGATTTATGCCGATGATTCATTAGCAATGGATACCGTTAAGCTAAATTTCGGTAGCGGTGCCAGTAAAATTAAAATTTTTGAAAAGGGGGGAGCGCATCTACTAACCCTTACTCCTAATATGGATAGCATACCCACAATGCAAAATGTTCAAATTAACGATCCTAGATATAGCACTGTTGATGGACTTACTATAAACAGCACTTTTAAAGATATAAAGGAGAAATATAAGATAAAGAAAATTATCACCTCTATAAATAATGTTGTCATTTTACTAAAGGACAGTGATATTTATTTTACAATAGATAAAACACAACTCCCGGCAAATCTTCGTTACAGTGCAAATACCAATATTGAGGAAGTTCAAATACCGGACAATGCCAAAATAAAATATATGATGATAGGTTGGGACTAATGTTCGGACGATTTCATTCTATTAAAATCCAGCCTTATTCTTTTGCCTATTTAATCCCAAATTTCACCTTATTATTCAACACTTTAGGAGTGTTCATTTGCATCCATTCAGTTAACTGAATTAAACGTTCAACATATTTCTTACCAAACTCTGTAAGTCTATATTCTACTCGTATGGGCACCTCAGGATACATTTTTCTGTTTAAATAGACATCAGTTTCTAAAACTTTTAGACGTTCGCTCAATACCTTATTGGATATCCCGTAGACATATTTTTTTAATTTATTGAACCTTAGGACGGGATAATAACCTAGGTATAGGACAATCAAGATACTCCACTTATCGGAAGCTAATGAAAGCACATCACGAACGGGGCAAAGTTCTGGTGGGTTTCGATAATCTATATGCCCGAACATTTTTTTTATTTTTTTTGCATTCTTAAGCTGCTGATTGTCAGTAATAGTTTCCGTTTCCATACTTAATTTTGAATTTGTAACTATATAAATTTTAAATCGTATTGTTTATTTTTGATAACTATTTACCACTAAGTTACCAAAAGTAACCTTATGAAAAAACTAATTATCTCTCTCGTTTCCAAACTCTATGGAAAGATGCTTAATCTATACGTAATTTTCAACTCAAAAAGAGCAGCAAAAAAAGCCTTCCATATTTTTTGTAAGGTTAGAAAAGGTGGAGTACTGGCCAACCAGAAAGATTACCTGGATGCTGCAAAACATACTACCCACAATATTTTAGGGCATAGCATTCAAACTTATTATTGGAAGGGAAACGGAAAAACGGTGATGTTGGTGCACGGTTGGGAGAGCAATACATGGCGCTGGCACAGGTTAGTACAATATTTAAGGGAGGCAGACTACACAATTGTTGCCTTTGATGGTCCGGGTCACGGTAACTCCTCAGGAAAGTATCTTCATATTCCTCTGTATGCAGAAGTACTACAATCTATGATTAAAATCCATAGTCCTAAATTTCTAATTGGCCATTCCTATGGTGGTATGACTATTTTGTACAACGAATATATGTTCCCAAGTCCAATAACAGAAAAAATAGTTACCATTGGATCTCCTTCAGAATATCATGAAATCATGTCCCATTTCCAAAGTTTATTGGGTTTTAATAACAAGGTATTAAGCGCATTGGATACTTATATTCAAAAAAGGTTTGGGTTTAGCATTCAAGAATTTTCTACATCAAGATATGCGCAGTCCAATGAAAAAAAGGGTCTCTTATTTCATGATAGATTTGATAAAATTGCTCCTTATCATGCTTCTCAACGAGTCCACTCCCAATGGAAAGGTAGTCATCTTAGAACAACTGAAGGTCTTGGCCATTCCATGCATCAAGATGAAGTAAACAATCAAATTGTATCCTTTTTGGCTTCCTAGAAAAGAATTTGTAAAATACCAAGTAGTGGAATTTTCTAATTATATTTTATTCTTACGTATTAAAATGACAGTTCTTTTTTTAATTTTGCTATATGAAAAACGTTACACCTTTCCATATCGCAATACCTGTTCACAATTTGGCCGAATGTAGAACTTTTTATAAAGAAGTACTAAACTGTGAGGAAGGTAGAAGCAGCGATCACTGGGTAGATTTTAGCCTTTTTGGACATCAATTGGTGATACACTACAAACCCAAGGAAGAAAATAGGTTATTACATCACAATCCAGTGGACGGGCACAATGTTCCAGTACCACATTATGGTGTGGTATTACCTTGGGATATCTTTGAATCTTTTTCCAAAGAACTTAAATCCAAAAATGTTGAATTCGTAATTGAACCTTACGTAAGGTTTGAAGGACAAGTTGGTGAGCAAGCAACAATGTTTTTTTTAGATCCTGCAGGCAACGCTTTAGAATTTAAAGCCTTTAAGGATATTGGGCAACTTTTTGCAAAATAAAGGAGTGTCATGTTCATGAGCAAAACATACACTACTGCACTATATCTTTTTATTTATTCATTATTTTTATTCATTACTCTTCTTGCCGGGTGTAGACCGGGCTTAATTAGCCAAACTACTGTAACCACTACCGCAACTGGACAATCAAGTTTAGATGTGCTTTCTCGCATTAAGACCAATGCCATTTTAAGGGTTGGAACTACCGGCGATTTTACACCTTTTTCATATCGTGAAATTTCGGATAATCTATTTTCTGGTATAGACATTGAATTGGCCCGAGACCTTGCACTAAGTCTTGGAGTGGAAGTCCAATTCATTCAAACAAGTTGGCCTAATTTGATTACTGATTTAAATGACTCTAAATTTGATATAGGTATGAGCGGTATCACCATTACCGAAAATAGAAAACAGACTGCGGATTTTAGCACCCCTGTTCTAAGTAGTGGTAAAGTTGCCATTACCAGGGACGAAAATGTATCTCTTTTCACTTCTATTGCAGCTATTAATCAACCAGGTGTCCGGGTCATCGTTAATCCAGGAGGTACCAATGAGGTCTTTGCAAAGGCCAATTTTCCTAAAGCTACTTTGATAGAAAACGACGAAAACCTAACTATTTTTCAAAAAATCGTAGATGGGGAGGCAGACTTGATGGTAACAGACGGAATGGAAACTTTAGTACAAGAACGGATACATCCGGAACTGGAAGCTGTAAATCCCAAAAAACCTTTCAATTCATTTCAAATAGGATATCTCATCCCAAAGGATGCAAAGTTCAAAGCGTATGTGGACAAATGGTTGCAAGCCAGAATAGCGGATAGCACCTTGCAAAAAATAATTGATATGGAGCTGAACCGTTATGACTAAAATTTCTATTGAGACCAAGCAGTAGGAAATCTATCCCATCTATGTTTTAGTAATTCGCGATATAGAGTCAAAGACAATCCTTTACCATCACTTGTTGCAATATTCGAAAGGACATTGCGCTGTTTTCTCATTCCTGGTATCACGGTTCCCACATTTTTGTTCATCAAGATAAATCTCAATGCCATTTCCGCCATGGTCATGCCTTCCGGAATTAATGGTCTTAGGGCATCCGCGTGCTCCACAGAAGAGTTTAAGTTTTCAGGAACAAAATAAGTACCCCTCCAATCGCCCTCAGGAAAAGTTGTTTCCTTGGTTATACTTCCTGTTAAAGTTCCCTCATCAAAAGGAACTCTGGCAATAACACCTATATCCAACTTTTTACAGAGCGGAAAAAGTTTGTCCTCTGGAGCTTGGTCAAAAATATTGTAAATAACTTGTACGGCATCTAAGGCACCAGTTGCCAGAGCCTTGATACCGTTTTCCGGTTCCCAACGATTCATACTTACACCCATGGCCACTATCTTTCCGGACGTCTTTAAATCCTCCACCGCCCGTTGCCATTCTTCTCGGTCGCTCCAACTATCGTCCCATGTATGAAATTGCATTAAGTCCAATTGTTCGGTGCCTAAATTTTTTAGGGTTTTATGGGTGTAATCCATAATATGATCCACTGGGTACGACTCTTCAAAATCATATTCTGGCTTTGCTGGCCATTCAAAATTCTTTGGTGGTATTTTACTGGCCATGTATAATTTCTTAGATGGATGTCTACGAACCAATTGACCCAACAATTCTTCGCTGTGTCCCTCTCCATATCCCCACGCAGTATCAAAAAAATTAACGCCATTCTCTACTGCCAAATCTAAGGATAGGGCAGATTGCCGGTCACTACTCTCTGTCCATCCCGACATTCCCCACATGCCGTAGCCAACCTCACTAACTTGCCAATCCGTTCTTCCAAATCTTCTATAAATCATAAACACTCATATTTAATGGGTTTCCTACTATCTTAGTTTTATTTTTATGTCTTTGTTTATTTTTTTAATATCATTTATAAAAGCTGATTTATCCTTTGGGGAAATTAGTATAGAATTGTTTCCTTCATATACAATTTCAAGCCTATCAAGTGAGGCAGCCGGAGAACTTATTATGCTATTAGTCTCCGATATTTTGGTAATTGACATTATTTCAATTTTCTTGTTAACCACAAAACTGGATTTGACAAGCAATTTTTCATTTTCTATGATATAGTAGGTATTGTAAAAAATATTAATCACAAATACTAAAATCAATCCGTTAATAAACAATACAAGGCTATTAAATGGTAAAAAAAGTAATGGGCCAATCAAAACAATAAGTATTGTTACCAATAACCCATAACTTATAGCGGATTGATATCTCTTCATTTTTTATACTTTTCTAACCTAGCGAGAGTCCTTTACGACTGACCCAAAAAAAAGCAAACACCATGTTTGGCACCCAACATAACCATGCTACGACTCGGTAAGCGGGAATAAAAGAACCAAAAGCTATTGTAAGTAAGGGCAACCAGATACGCAAAGTGACAGCTGCAAAGCATGCCGCATAACTGTAGATCATATATACCTGATGTTTATCTACGTCCCTTACCTTAATTGCCATATAGGCGTTGCCAGTAAAATAAAGCCAAACAATCCCCAGACAAAAGAATCCTATTTGAGCCACTGGTCCGCCCGTTGCATAAAATGCTATGAAAACCCCACAAATTCCGCTTATCGCCACAGCACCAACATAAATCTTTCCTATAAGCCTATGTCTTTTTAGATTAGCATTTCGGAAGCGTTTGTTAAACTGTATCCATCCTACCATTAAGGCCAGACCTCCAAAACATATATGACCATAGAAGCCTATATTCCATAGTAGGTCATCCAGTAAATCTTTGCTTTTTGATAGTCGCAATCCAATTTCACCATCAGCAAATACATACATAAGCGGGTAAAGCCCTACACCTATTGCCAAAAACCCAAATACAAACCAGGCTACCTTATTTGTTTTGTTCATGGTCTTGCCTTTTACTTATATCGCCAACTCGTCAAATCTGCCCCTTTGGGAGCACTTTCCACGATACGCTTCATAATCTTTGGAACGTACATGCTATTGTATCGTAGTCTACTTATGGCATTGGGTTGTTCTGGATCTCCGTTCCAACAATGTTCTGCGCGATCGCCGTACAATACTTCTCCGTCGTAATACGGTTGGCTAGTATTCTCCAAGAAGTCCTCCATGAGATATACCGCATTGTTCAAATAATAATTATCCATATCACCACAATAGATATGAATCTTACCCTTTAAATTTTCTCCTAACTTATCCCAGTCACGTTCCATAATGTGTCTAAGATCATAGTTTTCTTTCCAATATTCTGCTACCTTATGGTCAATATCGCCGCTCATTTTATCCCATATCCTTACTGGATAGCCATCATCCCCTTGTGGCGAGTAAGTAGCTTCCCAAATATCCCATTGCTGGCCAGATCGCGACTTATCCCCTAAGACCAATTCCAAGTGGTTACCCTCTCTTAATGTAGATTGAATATTACCAAGATAATCTCGATGAGCAGGAACTTCCAGCATCTTATTTGC
>JBARUM010000378.1:0-2336 GCA_049645725.1 Maribacter sp. | reverse complement strand
TTGGTGGATCTAAACTTTTTGGGAATGAAAAAGATGATTCATTTAAAAGCTCTATAGCATCAATAGATCAAACTTTCGATGGTGAAGAACTTTACCAAAGTATAGAAGAAAAAGCGGCAAACCTCCTTTACTTGATTGTTAAAAATCATTCTTTCAGTGATGGAAACAAACGAATAGCGGAATGGTTGTTTGTGTGGTATTTAAACAAGAACAAATACCTCTATAATCAAAACGGAAAACTGGTAATTGAAAACAATGCACTTGCCTCAATCACTTTGATGGTTGCGTTAAGTAAACCAGATGAAAAAGAGTTAATGATTCGAGTCATCATTAACTCCATAAACAAATTAAACCAGTAGCTAAAATTGGCTCTTAACAAAACAATGAGTTTGAATTTCAAAGATAATTTGATACCTCCCTCTGGCAGAAAATGGTTAAAACCATTACGGATAAATATACTTACACATAGCCCACGGTTTAAACCGTGGGCTATGTTTTTGGAACGCTCGCTCAGAACCGTTTTAACGGTTTATACTTGCGCAATTGACAGTAGATTATTGAAAATATAAACCACTAATCAACTTCATAGTCATTATTATTTACATGCTATTAGGAAGTTTTTATAAATTACATGGAACTATACGCCACAAACGTGGTGCATACATAAAGTTAGCCGCGACTTACTTTGAGAAGAATCATTCAGAATATCAAATCAGCATCTAAGGCTAGAGAGTTTCTAATAGAGAAAAAATTCTATGAATGCATAGACTTATGCAATATTCAAATCGAGTTGACGCCAAATGATTTTTATAGCTTCTATTATAGAGGACAATGCAAGACGCATTTGAAGCTATATGATGAGGCACTAAGGGATTTCAATGAGGCGTTACTCAATGCGGATAAAAATGCTTTTCCAAAGCTAATGAAAGAGGAAAAGCAAGAGGTCGAAATTCGCATAGCCAACATTTATAGAAGACAAAGAAAAACAGAGAATGCCCTAGAAGTTCTTGACATATTAATTAAAAAATACCCAAAGTATTCAGGTGCATACACGGAAAAAGCTGGCATTTTATCCGATCTAGGGCAATACCAGGCAGCTTTGGACAACATTAACTTGGGAATCAATTATTCTCCAAACGACAAAAAGCTTATCAATTTCCGAGCAGAATTGATTAATTATATGACTAGTTGAAGAAAACAACAGATGCGGCAAACAAAACCTATTCGCAATGCGGCTGATGGAAGAGCCGAAGCTTCCCCGCTTCGGTAACTGGTACTTTCCTCAACACTGGAATTGTTTAGGCTTTTAGCAGACAAGCGAGCTGAATTTTAAAGAGTCGCAGCGAGACACCACGACCAAAGGAGTGACTGTTATTAATGATATACTAGGTATAACAGTCATAAAAATAAATATATTTATGGCTGTACGATCAAACGTGACATATACATATCGTTGTAGCACGTAGATCCAGATTTCAAGATAATTTTAAATAAGCCTATGAAATATTTACTGATTTTAATTTCGTTATGGCTTGTTACTCCCTGCCTTTCTCAAGATCAATCTGTAATTGCTTATCATTATAAAGCAAAGCATGATAACGGCATCATTTTATTAAAATGTAATGTTGGCTATTACTATAGTGGGCCGCACATCTTTGTCGATGAAATCTTTTCTTATGAAATTGACAACGACAAAATAATACGGACTTTCGATCCTAAATATTCTTTGTATGGGCAAGTGGATACTTTAAGAATCGGAAAGAATGCAGTTCACGCTCAAAACGGACAGTCTTTTAAAAAATTAAGTCCCAGAAAAAGAGATAGATTAATAAAAGATTATATCCTTCCCGAGGAAGAGATTGGTAATTATCAAATTTTTTTAAATAGAACAAGTTCTTGTAAAGGATAGATCTAAAAGATTTAACTCGGCATAAAAACGTGCTACAACAATATATAAAAACAATGCTTAACTTCTTTTCGAATCGAAAATTAGTTCTCGCTTGCTCAGCGGATTGTCCTTCGGACAATCACGCGCGCCAGCTCGCACAGTTTTTATACGAGACGTTAAAAATAGAATTTTAAAGAGTCCCAGCGAGACGCCACGACTAGTGCGCGGAGGAAGTTTACCGCTTTATTTCAAACACCTCAAATCCACTCGCTTCAATACTTTCTACAAGTACCTTTTCAACGCTGGCATTGGAGGGGCCATGATGACACCATTCCACCAAAGCGTTTAAGTTTTCTTCAGCGCCCTCGGCTACAATTAAAACCGACCCGTCTGGTTCGTTCTTACACCAACCTTTGATGCCAAGCTGCTTTGCTTGCTCTTGGGTTGA
>JBARUM010000377.1:0-11482 GCA_049645725.1 Maribacter sp. | reverse complement strand
TAATCAATTTACTGGTTTTCTGTTATTTGACCCAGATAAAAACGATACAATACTAAATTATAATGGTGAGAAATACTTTACGCCCGCAAGTAACACCAAGATATTTACGCTGTTTACCGCACTTAATATGTTACCAGATAGTATTCCTGCCTTAAAATATACCTCACGAAATGATACCCTATATATTCAGGGCACCGGGGATCCAACATTACTTCATAGCTATTTTAGAAATAATAAAACCCTTGAATTTTTGAACAAATTCCACAACGTTGCTATAAACCTAAACAACATAGAGGATGCCATACTTGGACCAGGTTGGGCTTGGGATGACTATGATTCTTACTACCAACCGGAAAAAAGTAGTTTCCCTCTATACGGTAATGTTGTTATTTTGACCAATACGTCAACACCAAAAGTTACACCTGTTTATTTTAAGGATAGTACAATACCGGTACTCAACAACAAAAACAGAGCTTTAAACAGAAATACGTTTTATTTTGACATATTAAGAAAAGACACCTTGGAAGTTCCTTTTAAGACCGACATTAGTCTGACAAAACGGTTACTGGAAAATGAATTGAACAAGGACATTTCGATTATACCGAAAATGCCGAATGGTGAACTAAAAGTGAAATATAGTGTACCCACAGATTCCGTTTTAAAACATATGATGCATGAAAGCGATAATTTTTTGGCCGAACAGCTCTTAATTGTAGCTTCATCTACACTTTCTGATACGCTTAGTTCAAAAAAAACACAGGATTATATGACGGAAAATCTACTTTCAGATTTAAAACAACCACCCAGATGGGCAGATGGCTCCGGTCTCTCCAGATATAACCTTTTTACCCCAGCATCTTTAGTGCAGGTTTTGGAAAAAATGTACAGGAAAATTCCAAGAAAGCGTCTGTTTACGTTATTCCCGTCACCTGGAGACCCTGGAACTTTAAAATCATGGAATCCCAAAAGTCCACAACCTTACATTTATGCCAAATCGGGAAGCTTGGGGAATGTGTATTGTATGAGCGGGTATTTAATCACTAAATCTGGTAGAACATTGATTTTTAGCTTTATGAACAATCACTTCCGGTCCTCTTCCTTAGAGGTTAAAGAAAAAATGCGAGAGGTTTTTGAAATGATTAGGTATACCTATTAACTACTTAACTTGTTGGGATCGACTTTATGCGAAAATCTATCAAGCAGTATTTTCAATTTTGGTGATATATGTTTCTTGCAGAATGGTTTCTCAGGATTGGCATAATAGTAGTCGTGAAACCTTTTATCTGAAGGTTCAAAAAGCATAAAGGGGTATATTCTAGTAATTAACTTCTCACTGAAATCCGCTTGAAGTTCAATTAAAATACGCGAAGCTTGCTCTGCCTGAGTCGTATTAAAAGTATAAATCGCAGAGCGATATTTACCTCGCATACTGTGGTTCGAAGTACTTTCATGCGTATTTAAATGAACGGATATCAAATCTTTAATCGAAATCTTATCCATATGAAAGTGTACTATTATAGCTTCTGAAAAATCCGAGTTGTCATAATTTGACGCCACGAAACCTGGTACTACTTGTACAACACCTTTCAAAGACTTAAAGACGGCCTCCGTGCACCAATGACAACCACCACCTAGTCCAATTTTAGAAACTTCGCTCATTTGGTGTAAGTCGTAAAAAATCAAGAAACTAAACCTTGTATTTGCGCGTATTGTAGCAGCATTATGGTCTTGGCATCTTTAATCTCTCCAGAAGCTATCATACGATTAGCAGTTTCCAACGAGTATTCTAAAACCTCTATATTCTCCGTTTCATGTTCTGCACCACCCCCTTCTCCAACTTTCATGCGTTCTTCATAGGCCCCCACAAATAGATACAAGATTTCTGTTACGGAACCAGGAGACATATACGTTTCAAATACCTTTTGAACCTTATCTATTTTATAGCCCGTTTCTTCTTCCGTTTCTTTTCTAATACAGTCTTCTGGGTTATCCCCATCCAAAAGTCCGGCACAAACCTCTATCATCATACCATCCGCATTGCCATTCACGTAGGTCGGCATACGAAACTGTCTGGTAAGAATTACGGTTCCTTTTTCCTTATTATACAGTAAAATTCCCGCCCCGTTCCCGCGGTCATAAGCCTCTCGTTGCTGGGTCTCCCAGGTACCGTCCTTCTTTCGATAGTCAAAAGTAAATTTGTTCAAGGTATACCAATTATCGGAAAGAAGTTCTTTTTTTATATTCCTAATAGTAGAGTTTTCCAATTGATTTTAATTTTTTGAGATTGTTCTAAATTTATATTATTAATTTCAACGAATAATCGAAATTTTTGTTATTTATCAAATATAGTTTGCAATTATTTATCGTGCCAATTAGGTATTTCAAATCCATTATGGCAATAAAGGGATGCTTAAGACTGTAGACCCTTAGATCATTATTTAACTTTAGAAAAATAATTTTACCAACGTGAAAAAATCAATATTCCTAATCATTTTTACAGCATTATTAGTCCTTGCCTGTAAAGAAGAAGTTAAAAAATCCCCCAACAACGAACAATTACCTAGAATTGCTATTGCGGGGATAGGTATAGAATCTAGTACTTTCTCCCCTGCACAAACAGATGAAGAGGCTTTCCATGCAAGAATTGGTGATTCTATTTTTGGTCGTTATCCTTTCTTTACAGAAGGAACTTCAATTAGGAATCGAGCCAATTGGGTTCCAACCCTTTTGGGAAAGTCATTGCCTGGAGGAATAGTAACCCGCGAAGCTTACGAATCAATGGTCAGCAAAACTTTGAAAATGCTGAAGGAGAACGGACCTTATGACGGTCTATTCTTTGACATACATGGTGCAATGAGCGTCGTAGGATTAAAAGATGCGGAAGGCGATTTATTAAAACGAATCAGAGAGGTAATTGGAACAGACGCTTTGGTTTCCACTTCTATGGACTTACATGGAAATGTGACCGAAACCTTAGCTGAAAATACCGACCTTATTACATGTTATCGGATGGCTCCTCACGAAGATGCCTTGGAATCCAAAGAAAGAGCAATTATCAACTTACTGAACCGTTTGGAAAACGGTAAGGGAAAACCAAAGTTTAAAGCTTGGGTTCCTGTTCCAATATTGTTACCCGGTGAAAAAACAAGTACAAGAATAGAGCCTGGAAAAAGTTTGTATGCTCAAATTCCGTCAGTAACCCAACAGGATGGTGTTATAGATGCTGCTATTTGGATGGGATATCCTTGGGCAGATGAATCCAGAAACCATGGCGTTGTTATGGTCACCGGTGATGATAAGGAAAAAGTATCTCAGGGAGCGGAGCAATTGGCAAAAGCCTTTTGGGAAGTTAGAAACGAATTTGAATTTGTCGCTCCCGTGGCAACGCTGCAAGAAAGTCTAAAACTTGCATTAGCAAGTAAAGAAGGTCCTTATATAATTAGTGATATGGGCGATAATCCAACAGCAGGTGGTGCGGGAGACGTAACATGGACGTTACGTGAACTTTTGGCCAGACCGGAATTTAAATCGGCAAAAGGTCCTTCACTAATTTACGCTTCCATTCCTGGTCCCGAATTAATAATGGAGGCCTTAAAAGTAGGTGTTGGGGGCAAGGTAGACGCTATGGTCGGGGCACAAGTAGACGCACGTTTTGCACCTCCGCTCCAATTAAAAGGTATCATTACCGCAATTAAGGAAGGAGACCAAGATGCCGAAGTAGAAGTTGTGGTGCAAATTGGAAGTATTAGTGTTATCGTTACCAAAAAAAGAAAACCCTATCACCAAGAAAAAGATTTTACGGATTTAGGGTTGAACCCTCGCAAATCTGACATTGTAGTGGTTAAAATCGGTTATCTTGTTCCTGAATTATATGATATGCGAAAAGGTTGGACAATGGCACTCACTCCCGGTGGCGTAGATCAAGATTTAGAACGCTTAGGATATGAAAATATTAAACGTCCTATGTTTCCCTTGGATAAAGATATGGATACACCAGATTTGAGCGCGAGATTGATTCGTCCGGCCGATAAATTGAATAAATAAGAATATTATACTTTCCAAAAATTTCAAACACAACCATAAATGATAATTACACCTAGAACTCGTGGATTTATATGTACTACGGCACATCCGGTGGGCTGTGCGGAAAATGTCCGCAATCAAATAGATTATGTTAAGTCAAAAGATAAAATTGAGGGAGCCAAAAAGGGATTAGTAGTGGGTGCCTCAACGGGCTTTGGTTTAGCTTCAAGGATAACCAGTGCTTTTGGTTCCAATGCCTCAACCATAGGCGTATTTTTTGAAAAACCACCATCAGAAGGTAGGACAGCATCCGCAGGTTGGTACAATACCGCTGCCTTTGAAACTGCCGCACATAAAGAAGGTATCTATGCCAAAAGCATCAACGGTGACGCTTTTTCAAGTGAAATCAAAGAAGAGACCATAGAATTGATTAAAGAAGACTTAGGCAAGGTAGACATGGTTATTTATAGTCTTGCTTCTCCAGTACGGACACATCCTGAGAGTGGAATACGATATAAATCTACCTTAAAACCCATTGGAAGTACCTATACCAATAAGACCGTGGATTTTCATACAGGAGAAATCAAAGAAATTACCATTGAACCTAGCTCTGGCGAGGACATTCAGGATACCATTATTGTGATGGGTGGTGAAGATTGGCAAATGTGGATTGATGCTTTACTTAAAGCGGATGCACTTGCTGATGGTTTTAAAACGGTGGCCTATTCCTATATTGGCCCAAAATTAACCGAACCTGTTTACAGAAAAGGAACTATTGGTATGGCAAAAGACCACTTGGAAAAAACAGCCTTTACCATTACAGATTCATTAAAAAACATTAACGGAAAGGCTTATATTTCGGTAAACAAAGCATTGGTAACACAGTCCAGTTCTGCTATCCCGGTTATTCCCTTATATATTTCGTTGTTGTATAAAACAATGAAAGAAGCCCGAGTACACGAGGGATGTATAGAGCAGATGTACAGGCTTTATAACGAGCGTTTATTTCTTGATGAGATACCACTAGATGCGAACGGTAGAATACGAATCGATGATTGGGAAATGAGAGCGGATATCCAAGAAAAAGTAACCAAATTATGGCAACAGGCCACAACCGAGAACCTTTCAACAATAGGGGACTTAGAGGGTTATAGCACAGAGTTCTTTAACCTGTTCGGTTTTAGAATGAAGGGCGTAGATTATCAAAAAGAAGCCAATGAAATGGTGACAATTCCCGGATTAAGCAACGCATAGATGTACATAAAAAAGAACTTTGGCCTAAAATCCGTACTAAAATTCATTGGAGGTCATATCGTTTAGATTTCCATTTGGGCCATACTCATTGTCGTAATATATCAATTTACCCCGCTTAAAGCTTGGCTCGTTATACCGTGGCTACCTTTATCGGTTATTGGTACTGCGGTTGCTTTCTATGTAGGCTTTAAGAACAATAGTGCCTATGACGGTCTTTGGGAAGCGCGAAAAATATGGGGTGCTATTGTGAATGGCAGTAGAACGTGGGGTGCGACGACAAAAGCTTTTATCAATAATCAATTCAAACAGGAAAACCTCAATGAAAAACAGCTCTTAGCATATCACAAGAAATTAATCTACCGCCATATTGGATGGTTGTACACCTTGCGCAATCAATTATTGATTCCAACGCAATGGTAGCACGCTAACCGAGGAAAACATGTAAGTAACACCGCTAAAAAGAGAATGGCAGATTATGGTGTTGGTCTACACAGCGATGATATTACAGAAAAGCAATTACATCAATTTTTACCGACCGATAAATACAAGCGACTTATCAATTATAAAAATACCGCTACACAAATTATAGACCGGCAAAGTCAAGATTTAAAACAATTGCGGGAATTGGACTTTATTAACGATTTTCGACATATGGAAATGCAAAAACTTCTTGCAGATTTCTATACCTTTCAAGGACAATGTGAGCGTATTAAAAAATTCTCCCTACCCCGCTAGTGCGGTAGTATAAGCTTAGTTTTTGTTGGTATATTCATTTTTCCACTGCCTTGAGGAATGGTTTCCGAATTTGCCAAACTGGGTGAATTTGGGGTTTAGCTTTCTATTTCTTTCAAGGTATTGGTAGGATGGGTCTATATAATGATGGAATTGGTAGGTGACTACTCGGAAAACCCGTTTGAGGGCCTAGGTAATGATATTCCTATGCTCTCCTTATGCCGAACCATAGAAATTGATTTGCTCGAAATGTTAGGAGAAACGAATTTACCTCAACCGATTCAACCTGTGAATGATATTTTGATGTAATACATTTTTATACGGTAACCGCCTGGTTTAAATACCTGCGAAATGGAAGCATTTCCTTATAAGCAGATATGACTTTGGCCTCAAAATCTTTTTTAAAAACTTCTCTAGTGGAAAATTCAGTTGCTACGGCAAATGTTTTGTTGCGGAGTAGATCAATATGCGGGTGGTCGTTAGAAAAACCCTTTGGGGAATTCGTGAGTCTTACATCTTCCCAAAGGCCACCAAAAGTATCTATAAAAGACTTTTTATTGAGGGTTTTTTTTAGCTCCTCTCCGTTATAGTCAATAGCGTCTCGTATACTCCGTAATTTTTTAGGCTCTGGGCGCCATAGGCCACCCGCGAACATGCACCTTTCTATTCCTATTTCAACATAAAAATCACCAGTATTGGGTCGTTTATCCAGTCCCGCTCCAAAGTGGTCTTTGTAAATAGGTTTATTGGGATGGAACATTAAGTTATTATTGATACGGTTGATGCCTTTTCTTCCTGGAGTATCATAGTAATCGTCATCGATGGCCAAAAGTCTTGCATTCATTGTATCCAACCACGCTATAAAATCATCGCGAACTTCTCTATACCATTTACGGTTGGCGTCCATCCATTCTTTGTTATTATTCTTTTGGAGTTCTTTTAAAAAGTCGATTTGGTTTTTAAAATTCATACTGTAAAGGATTGAATTAATGACGGAGCATAGCAACTAGTCAACACATCAAATATAATAAGAAGAAAATGAGGTTGCCGAATATTGAGTCTATCAATAAACTAGTTTTTTAATAATCCATATTAATCAAAGAAGAATCCTATTTGGTTTTAAGAACTACGATTTAGCACAATTATCTTAATGTTATCCTTTTCATACAGTTCATCTAATAAACATTGATTTTCTAATAAATAAAAAAGTTTTGCGTTTGCCCTATTACATGACTGATAACTAGGAGGCCCAACCACCTGCTATCAAATGAATATAAAAACCAAAGCTTTTAGCCTATTGCTAAGACCTACAAGTATTCCCATATTTGTGAGAATATTTTTATTATTAATTGTTTCAAGCTTGTTTGTACATATTGCTCTTGCACAACAAAGCCCACAATTTTCACAATACCTTCAGAATTCTTATGTAATTAACCCCGCCATAACCGGTGTAGAGGATTATTTAGATGTAACGGCAGCCTATCGTAATCAATGGACAGGTTTTGACGGCGCTCCCAGAACAGGAACTTTAAGCATAAATAGCCCACTATATCTCTTAAAATCTAAAGCTAAAACGAATAACGAAACATCTTTTCAAGGTGTAGGCGCATTTATATTTTCAGACAATGCCGGGCCAATAAGCCAAATGGGGTTCTACGGAAGCTACGCCTACCATTTAAAACTAACTTCAGATTGGTCTTTATCCATGGGGACTTTTGTTGGAGCACAGCAATTTAAATATGACAGTAGTGAGGCCATACTTTTACAGAACCCCAACGACCCGTTAGTACAGAGCTTTTCAGGTATTCAATTTGACATGGGTCTAGGCACCTATCTCTATTCAAAAACGTTTTTTCTGGGTTTATCGGCAAATAATATTTTTGACAATAGTATTCCTAATGAAAGTCAAAATGGTGTGTTGACCAATGACGGTCGTATAAATAGAAATTATAACCTTTTGTTAGGTAGTAGAATAGAACTCTCGGAAAATTGGCAACTAGTCCCCTCTACCTTGCTAAGGGCCGTTGAAGGAGCCCCTGTACAATGGGACATTGCAACAAAATTTGTTTACAACAATGCTTTTTGGGCAGGAGCGGGATTTCGAAATGAGGATGCCCTTATTGGCCTTGCTGGCTTTAACATCACAGAGAATTTTCTGGTTTCATATTCCTATGATTATTCTTTAAATCGATTTAGCGGTCTGCAGTCTGGTACGCATGAAATCCTGCTAAGTTATCGCTATGTATTTGGCACTAAAAAATGTGCTTGCCCCCTATATTCATTGTAGAACCAAACCATGAACATGACACAAAAAACGCTATTTATTTTATTGGTTGTACTAGCTAGTATGAGCCAAGCCCAAACAGCGAACATGGATTTCGAGGAAGGTACTTTTAACAACTGGACTTTAGAAATAGGTCAACGAAATTCCCCAACGGATGTTGATTGGTTGCCTGCTGGAACCGGTGCAGACTTAAATCAACAGATACGTTTAATGAACCCATCTCACCCCCCATTGGACGAATATGGCCTTTTGTGCGAACCTGATATTAATATTCCCACAGCCTTTCCAGGAGGTGCTTTTTCCGCAAGAATAGGCGATAACCCAGGTGGAAGAAGAGCAGCAAGAATCAGCAGGACCTTTTCCGTTACACCTACGGAATCTTTTTTACTGTATAGCTACGCTATTATTCTGGAAGAACCGGGTCATTCACAAGAAGAACAACCCAAATTCTTGGTGAATATTAAAGATAGTAGCGGTGAAATAGTAGAGTGTGGGCAGTTTGAAGTCAATGCCGGAACCAATGCCGTTGCCCAAGGTTTTACAGAATGTCTGCTACAACAGTCCTATGATTGTGATTTTCCTATTTCGGACTGTGGCGCTGGTTTATTTCCAGGACAAGGTCAATTTCCTGTACAAATATTACCGTGGACCAGTGGTGGTGCAGACCTCACTCCTTTTTTGGGACAACAGATTACGGTAGAGTTTATAGCACTGGATTGTCTTTTGGGAGGTCATGGAGGAACAGCCTATGTGGAAGCCCGTGTAGAACCCTTAGAGATTCAGGTCGAAGGTCTTTGTCTGTCCGGTCCAAACGATATTATACTAACGGCTCCACTTGGTTTTGATGCCTATCTTTGGTCCACCGGAGAAACCACCCGAGCCATCAACGTAGCAGGTGCCCAATACGGTGACGTATTTACAGTAGACCTGACTTCTAATACCGGATGTAACACCACAGCGGCAATTACTTTGATGCCTGTAGATGGGGCCACTATAGACCCAATAGCCGACCAAGAAATTTGTTTGGGCGGTACCGCCATCATTTTACCAACAGGTACCAATGTCGGTGATTTCTCATTCCCTGATTTGGGAACTACCGGTAATTCTGCTATTGTAACCCCTGATATGACTACGACCTATACTGTCATAGCTAGAGATGAAAACGGCTGTGATGGGGAGCTTACAACGGTGACCATCACCGTATTGAACAGTACGGGGTCTCCTTTTCCGAATGCGGACTTTGAACTGGAAAATATAATCGTTGATAATGCCAGCCCTTGTAATACGGTACAACTCAACAATCTTTCCGATTATTGTAAAGATGATTTAACCTATTTATGGGATTTTGGGGATGGCACTACGAGTACGGAGGAAAACCCTTTACATACTTTTCCTGATTCTGATACGGAAGAATCCTATACCGTAACACTAACAGTAACTTCGGCCGGAGATGGCTTAACCGATTTTACCACTCAAGAATTTACGACTTCCACTATTGAACCTTCATTTGCTTTTGTTGAAAATTGTGGTCAGTTAAACGTGACCAACACTAGCACTATTTGTGGTGGAAATTTCACAAACTACCAAAACTTTAGCTATGCCTTTAATTTTGGTGATGGTACTCCCCTAGTGACCACGGATGAATCGCAAGTAGAATTAAACCATACCTATGCAGCCTCTGGTGATTATACAATTACCCTGGTAATGACCGATAATAATTCTGATTTTGAGGAAACATCGGAAGAAATGGTAACAGTCACATTAGGATTAACCGCCAATTTTGAATTTAGTATGGACTGTTTCGATGTAGAGTTCACGGATACTTCCATTATCTGCGACCCCATTAGCTCTTGGTCTTGGGATTTTGGAGATGGCTCTCCCCTCGCTACGGAACAAAATCCTTTACATGTATACACTACGGAAGGGCCGCACACGGTTACCTTAACAATTGACGATGGTATTACCACGGATGCTATTTCCATGGAAGTGTTACTAACGCCTGATCTTACTATCCCAGATTTTAGTTTCATCGCCTCATGTGACGAAGTTCAGTTTTTGGATGAATCCAATAGCTGTGCAGAATTAACCTATCAATGGGATTTTGGGGATGGGAGTCCAGTGGATCAAACCGAAAATCCCGTACATGTGTTCGATCTTGATACTCCATATGATGTTGCCTTAACTGTTAACGATGGGATGACAGATTTTAGTATTACACAAATTGTCTTAATCTCAAGTGAATTTAATTTCAACACTCCTTTTGATATGACCACCTGTGAAGAGATACCTGGTTCCGGTAGCGCAAGGTTTAACCTATTGGAGCAATCGGATTTTATGCTAAGTGATTTTGATGATAACGGTAATTTCTTTCCACAATTAAGTTACCATCTTTCCCTTTCCGATGCAGAATCCGATGTTAATCAAGTGAGTACGCAATACACGAACATAAGTAATCCCCAAGAACTATTCGTGCGTATAGAAGACAGTCAAGCTTGCTTTAGAATAGCTTCATTTTCTCTTGAAACCTTTTCCACACCTGAAATCAATGCTATTGCGGATATTGAATTATGTGCGGCGAACGAAAGCACTAAACCGTTTGACTTAAATGAGTTGAACGCACAGGTTTTTGAGGGTATGCAACAAGGAACCATAAATCTTAGTTACCATGAAAACCAGAACAATGCCGAAAACGACTTGAACCCTACAACATCAATTAACCTGGTTGCGGGACAAGATCAAACTATATTCATACGGGCTGAAAATACCAGTAATGAAAACTGTTATTCCATAGGCTCTGTGAACTTTCGTTTGGACAACGAAGAAACAGATACCGAAAACCGATGTATGCCGTTTTTCTCAAATACCATGACCCCAAACGGTGATGGAGCCAATGATACTTTTTACATAGAAAATGTTGATGCGTTCCCCAATAATAGCCTTACCGTTTATAATCGCTGGGGAAATATCGTCTATGACACTAAGGGTTACTTGAACGAATGGAATGGCACGTTTAACGGAAAGCCACTACCCGTAGCAACTTACTATTTCGTTTTTGAAACAGGTGAGGAAGAATCAAGAAAACATTCCGGTTATATCTCCATACTTAAATAAGAAATTCAGCGTCCCGTTAAAAGTTTTATCTTAAAATATACTACGAGACTCATCTGATGAAAATTTAAAGGTATAGGG
>JBARUM010000376.1:0-3367 GCA_049645725.1 Maribacter sp. | reverse complement strand
ATTCCTGACTCACTTACATTTTGATCATTGTGGAGGTTGTATACAATGGAACAAGGAGAAAACAGGTTATGAACCTGCGTTTAAGAATGCTGCTTTTTGGACGAACGAAAATCATTGGAAATGGGCAACTCAGCCAAATGATAGGGAAAAAGCCTCGTTTTTAAAAGAGAATCTTATTCCTATGCAAGAAAGCGGGCAACTTAAGTTTGTTACTCAAAAAGGTAAGGCTTATCAAGAGCAATCTGAGCTTGGGTTTGGTATTCATTTTGTTGATGGTCATACTGAAAAACAAATGCTCCCTCAACTAAAGCATAAGGACAAGACTATAGTATTTGTAGCAGATTTAATTCCAACATTAGGGCACATACCACTACCCTATATTATGGGGTATGACACCCGGCCTTTGCTTACACTTGTGGAAAAGAAACTATTTTTAAATAATGCAGCGGAAAAAGGCTATTATCTACTTTTTGAGCATGATGCGCACAACCAATTGTGCACTCTAAAACAAACAGAAAGAGGGGTAAGGTTAGATAAAACCTTTACTTTCCAAGAAGTTTTCAATTAAACTGGTAATTTATATTAACATCAATAAACATCATATGACAAGTACGTTTTCTAGATTAATTTTTATCTCATCCATCTCGATATTACTAACCGGTTGTGGTGGCACCGGGGGGCTGATCTTAACCCCCGTAGAAAATATAGATGCTACCCCATTAAAAATTGATGACCTTACTAAAGCTGAAAAGCAAAACTGGGGACATCTAGATTTAGTGGCGGATACCATTCCTGGAATGAGCGTTGACAGAGCCTATGAAGAAATCATTAAAAATAAAAAAGGAACCAAGGTAATAGTTGCCGTTCTTGATTCTGGTATGGACTTAAACCATGAAGATTTAGATGATGTGCTGTGGACAAATACCGGTGAAAGACCTGGAAACAATAAAGATGATGATGGTAACGGTTATATAGATGATATACACGGCTATAATTTTTTAGGGGAATCCTATAATGAGCAACTGGAATATGTACGTATGCTGCGACTTAACATTGGTGATCAAGGCACATTGGCAAAGGCAAAATCTAAATTGGAAAGCGAATACACCAAGGCGCAACAGAACAAGCAACAATATGAGCAGATATTACAAGCTGTAAAAGTTGCAGACGCAGAGGTGAAAAAATATTTAGGGAAAGACTCGTACACCAAGGCGGATGTAACCGGAATAAAAACCGAGGACGAGGCCATGCAAAGAAACGTAGCGGTTCTTACCCAAATGTTTGGAATTAAAGAAACCATTCCTGAGGTTTTAGAAGAGTTAAACGATGGAGTGAAGTATTTTACGGAACAGTTAAACTATAATCTAAATAAGGATTTTGATGGTAGAAAAGTGGTTGGTGACAACCCTTACGATTGGAACGATAAAAATTATGGGGACGGGAATCCAAAAAACCGTGTAGATGATGAAAGCCATGGCACTCACGTAGCGGGGATTATTGCCGCGGAACGGAATAATGGCAAGGGAGCCAATGGTGTTGCCAATAATGTTGCCATTATGAGCATAAGAGCGGTTCCTAATGGAGATGAGTATGATAAGGACATTGCCCTAGGCATTCGGTACGCAGTGGATAATGGCGCAAAAGTCATTAACGGTAGTTTTGGAAAATCATTTAGCCCTAAAGCAGAATGGGTGTATGATGCTATAAAATATGCCGCGGAAAAAGATGTTCTTTTTGTGCACGCCGCAGGTAATGATGGTGCTAACTTGGATGACCCTTCAAACCCTAATTTTCCTAATGATCAAGTTAATAACGGAGCCGAAATTTCCGACAACCTTATAACCGTAGGTGCGTTGGATCCAAATTATGGTTCTGAGTTGGTGGCTTCTTATTCCAACTATGGTAAGATAAATGTTGATGTTTTCGCCCCTGGAACTGATATCTACTCCACTTATCCAAATAACACCTATGAATATTCTCCCGGGACGTCCATGGCGGCACCTGCTGTTGCAGGTGTGGCGGCATTGTTGTTTTCTCAATATCCTAATCTAACAGCGGCGCAAGTGAAGAAAATAATCCTTAATTCTGGTCTGCCTATTAAAGCAAAGGTTATTTTAGGTGGAGATGCTTCTAATAGTGCTTCATTGAATGAAATATCAACTTCCGGCAAAATAGCAAATGCTTACAACGCCCTTATCATGGCTTCCAAAGTAGCTGCCGGTCAATTACAATTGTAAATTTAGTACCCTATGAAAAAGAACTTATTAGTTGTCTCGTTTTTTATGCTTTATGGTTTTCTGGCCCCGTTAACGGCACAGAACCAAAGCTCCTATTGGCAACAACATGTGGTTTACACCATGGATGTGACTATGGATGTAGAAAACTATCAATATACCGGTACTCAAAAACTGGTGTATACCAATAATTCGCCAGAGGAATTATCCCGTGTGTATTACCATTTATATTTTAACGCCTTTCAACCAGGAAGCGAAATGGATATGCGTCTGCAAAATATTGCTGATCCCGATGGGCGTATGACAACAGAGGAAAAACAGAGTCGTATCTCAAGTCTTTCCGAAAGCGAAATCGGGTATTTACGGGTAGAAAAATTATCTCAAGACGGCCAACCAGTAACTTTTAGTGAAGAAGGAACAGTGTTGGTAGTAAACTTAGCGAAACCAATTCCTTCCGGTAGTAAAACAACATTTGAAATGGTCTTTAAAGGTCAGGTGCCCGTACAAATACGTAGGTCCGGTAGGAATAATGCCGATGGTGTTGCGCTGTCCATGAGTCAATGGTATCCCAAGTTAGCAGAATATGATTTTGAAGGTTGGCACGCGGATCCCTATATTGCCCGTGAATTTCATGGTGTTTGGGGAGATTTTGATGTAAAGCTCACAATCGACAAAAACTACACAGTAGGTGGCACAGGCTATTTGCAAAACCCGAACGAGATAGGGCACGGCTACGAAACTCCTGGAACCAAGGTGAAAACTACAAAAGGAAAGACTTTGACATGGCATTTTAAGGCTCCGATGGTACACGACTTCATGTGGGCTGCTGACCCGGAATATGTTCATGATACCCTACAAATGCAAGAAGGCCCATTACTTCATTTCTTTTATAAAAACGATGAAAAATATAAAGAGACCTGGAAAAAGGTTCAGCCCTTAACAGAAATGGCAATGCTATTTTTTAATAAAAACATCGGTGAGTATCCTTATAAGCAGTATTCTGTAATTCAGGGAGGGGATGGTGGTATGGAGTATGCCATGGCCACTTTAATAACTGGAGGTGATAAACCTGGGAGTGTCATTGGTACAATGATTCATGAACTGGCACATTCATGGTTCCAACATGTGTTGGC
>JBARUM010000375.1:0-2705 GCA_049645725.1 Maribacter sp. | reverse complement strand
GTTCTACCCCCCATAGCGTATTATCGCACATGTAATCCTTATGGTCTATTTTGGAATTTAATAGCTCCATTTGAATGACCACACCTTGTTCCTCTGCCACAGGCAGGATTTTTTCTAAACCTTTGACGCAATTTTCAAGCCCTACCAAATCGTTCATTCCGTTACGGTTTCCACTAAAGCAGATAAGATTTGTGTAGCCAGCTTCAGCCACTAACGGAATAACCCGAAGATAGTCCGCAATCAATTCTTCATGAAGTTTAGGATCGTTCCAACCTTCTAAAATTCCTTTTCCCGCACCCCAACACATAGAGGCATGGATAGTATATTTTTTCATCAATGGCCAATCCTCAGGTCCAGTAAGATCCATTGCTGTTATTCCCAAATCGTTGAGGTTTTTAAGAAATTCCTCCATAGGAATTTTAGCGTAGCACCAACGACAAACGCTATGATTAATATTTCCTTTAAGTTCTGAAGTTTCTTTTTTTGAGCTTGCCGGTATTGCCGCGCTTGTTTTACTGGCAATAAGGCCAACTGACGCCGCAGCCGATGCTCCAATAAATTTCCTTCTTTTCATTTTGGTTGATATTTAAGTATTCTAAAGATAATTTATTTAGCTTTAAAAATGGAAATAAAACCAGATAGGGATAAACTAATAGAATTAGCACATTACCGCATGCCCTTTGGAAAATATAAAGGACGCTACTTATTGGACATCCCTGAAGCTTATTATATCTGGTTTCGGCAAAAGGGATTCCCAGAAGGAAAATTGGGACAAATGTTACAATCTATGTTAGAAATTAAGGTAAATAGTTTGGAATCCGTAATCCTGAAAGTACGAAAAGATTTTCCTAAGGAAAAACAATGATATCTTCCGGCAATTCGTAACTTTGTGTCCCGTAACACAGAAATCTTCAAATGTCACAAACCAAATACATCTTCGTTACGGGGGGAGTTACTTCTTCTTTGGGCAAAGGTATTATTGCCGCCTCTTTGGCTAAATTACTTCAGTCACGAGGATATAAGACCACCATTCAAAAATTAGACCCTTATATTAACGTGGATCCTGGAACTTTAAATCCTTACGAACATGGCGAATGTTACGTAACGGACGATGGAGCGGAGACTGATTTGGATTTGGGCCATTATGAACGATTCCTAAATGTTAGAACTTCACAAGCCAATAACGTTACCACCGGCAGAATTTACCAAAGTGTTATAGAAAAGGAACGCAGGGGAGAATTTTTAGGAAAAACTGTGCAAGTTGTCCCTCATATTACCAATGAAATTAAGGAACGTGTTCAGCTATTAGGTAATAGCGGAGAGTATGATATCGTCATCACAGAGATAGGGGGTACGGTTGGTGATATAGAATCCTTACCGTATATAGAGGCGGTGCGTCAATTATTATGGGAATTAGGGGATAATAACGGAATTGTAATACATCTAACGTTAGTGCCTTACCTTTCAGCGGCCGGGGAATTAAAAACAAAACCTACGCAACATTCCGTTAAGACATTAATGGAGAGTGGTATAAAGGCTGATATTTTGGTCTGTAGGACAGAGCATGAGATATCTGACGAAATAAAGGACAAATTGGCACTCTTTTGTAATGTAAAGAGAGAAGCGGTCATACAAAGTATTGATGCGTCCACAATATATGACGTTCCAATCTTAATGCAGGAAGAAGGTTTGGATACCGTTACGCTTCAAAAACTAAAACTTCCGGATAATAATGAGCCTAATTTAACGCAGTGGAACGAATTTTTGAATCGACATAAAAATCCGAAAAATGAGGTTACCATTGGTCTTGTTGGAAAATATGTTGAGTTACAGGATTCTTATAAATCCATACTAGAATCATTTATTCATGCGGGCGCACAGAATGAAGTGAAGGTGAACGTCAAGTCAGTTCACTCAGAATATATTACGGACAAGAATTTTGAAAATAAATTAAAAGGCCTTGATGGAATTTTGGTAGCTCCGGGATTTGGTGAACGGGGTATTGAAGGAAAAATTAAAGCGGTGCAGTATGCAAGGGAAAACAATATTCCTTTTCTGGGAATTTGCTTGGGGATGCAAATGGCCGTAATCGAATATGCCCGGAATATATTGGGTCTAAAGGACGCAAGTTCCACGGAAATGGATGAAAATACGGCAGTGCCCGTAATTAGCATCATGGAAGAACAAAAATCCATTACCAATAAAGGCGGTACTATGCGATTAGGCGCTTGGGACTGTAAGCTACAGGAAGGAAGTTTGGTTCAAAAAGTTTATAACGGATTAGCGGAAATTTCCGAAAGACATAGGCACAGATACGAGTTTAATAACGATTACAAGGAACAATTGGAGAACTCGGGACTTATGGCTTCTGGGGTTAATATGGCTACAAATCTGGTAGAAATTGTTGAGCTAAGAAATCACCCATGGTTTATTGGTGTGCAATACCACCCAGAATATAAGAGTACGGTTGCTAATCCACACCCGCTATTTGTGGGTTTCGTTAAAGCAGCTTTGGCCCATGAAAAGGCACAAACTAATGCCAGTATGGCATAAACTCCTTATTTGGGCATATATTTGCTCTCTGAAAACCAAACTATTACCTTACTAATTAGATAATTTAGATGGAAGAAAAGAAATTGGATGTAAATTCTATAATCGGTTTTGTGCTGATATTTGGAATACTCATCTTCATGTTTTACCAAAAT
>JBARUM010000374.1:0-2918 GCA_049645725.1 Maribacter sp. | reverse complement strand
GTTATAGATAAAGGTTTTCAGCAATTCGTTAATAATTATGTGATGCAGTTTGAGTTAGCGACCAAGGTGCCTATTAATTTTGTAGGTAGTATTGCACATTACCTGCGTGAGGAGCTTACATCTGTATTAAAGCGCAATGATTTAATTGTTGGTGTAATAAGGCAAAGACCTATAGAAGGTCTGGTAGAGTTTCATAGAGAAAACATGTAGAGGTTCAGGTAGTTTTATAACCGATTGGTGATAGAAACAATTGGTCTGTATTAGTTTTAAACACGCTTGAGGGCATTTCTGGAGTTCGCGGTTTAAATCGTGGTTATACACCCGCTATTTGACCGCTATCATAGATATCTCCACGTTCACAAATTTTGGTAGGTTTGCTACTTCAACAGTCTCACGAGCTGGTGCTGTATCCGTATTAAAATAAGAGGCATATACTTCATTTACCTGTCCAAACTGATTCATATCTTTCAGAAATATAGAGGATTTAACAACATGTTCAAAGGTCATACCAGCTTCGGTTAGGATAGCTTTTAAGTTTTCCATGGATTGTTTCGTCTCTTCTTTGATATCTCCTTCAATTAACTGTTCCGTTTCTGGATTAAGAGGTATTTGACCTGAAATGTATAGCGTATTTCCACTTAATACCGCCTGATTATATGGGCCAATTGGAGCAGGAGCTTTTGTAGTGTTTATTATTCTTTTCATGTTTATGTATATTGTTAATTGCGAATAGGTTGACTTCTATTTTCCCATTTCAAATCCTTAAGGATTGATGACTTTATTCCTATGAAGAAATACCAGCGTCTGAATTGTCCAAAGGGAGTCCAGTTAAAGCGCATGGTAAAACTTTTGAGGTCCCGTTCAAACCTAAGTTGGGTCAGGGTAAACCCTTTACCTTTAAAGTCATATCCGGAAGAACCACCTACCTTCCAGCGTGGGGACAGTTCAATATCACCCGAAAACATTAAGGAGTGACTACTGAACTCATTCTGTCTGGCAGCATTGGTATAACTTGCTGAGTAAGCCAATCTAAAATTCCAAGGTATGGTAGTGGCGTACAAAGGATTTTTAATATCCTCATCATTATCGTCTTCCCTTATTGGGTTATCGGTAAAGCTATCGGCCCTACCAAAAAGGTCGTCCGTTCTTCCTCCACTTTGAGCTACATAATCAAACTGATCTGCCTCCTCCTCATCTTCATCCTCTTTTCTTTTGCCAAATGTTTCATTACTAATGGAATAGCTAATGTTCACATTTGCACGTGTCAGTCTAAAAAGGCTCCCCCCGTTATCTATATTAAAGGTGTTTATTCTACGACCATTATTATCTATGGCATAGGGATCTAAACCTGCTGCAAAGTTAATGGCCATTTTGTTATTTAAAATGTTGGTGCCACCATTTACGGTTAAAGGGCTTAATCGTAAAGAATCCGATTCTAGGTTGTAACCGGTGGAGATATTAAAATTACTGAGTAAAGGTATTTTTTTAGGCTCAAGTTTTGTGGAATCCTTATCCCTTACCTTAGCTTCTAAGGTATTTGCAAGAGAGAAACTTAGACTATTGGATTTGCCTAGCCTAGGTGCTCCATTAAGTGTTCCTTCGAACCGGCTAAATTGAACAACGTCCCCATCACCATCAATAAACTCATCATAAAACTGGTCAAAGGAAGGGGCGTACCCATAACTCAACTGTGGTCGCATAACGTGCCTTATGGCCTGTATCTTTTTATCCTCACCAAAATCAAATGTCCCGTAGACAGTCGTACCGATGCTTGCACTAAGATTATATTGATTGTAGCGATCAAAACCACTTATGGTATCCCTAACAACGGTATTTGTTTCAGAATCAAAACGTCTGTCAAAAGTTTCCAAAGTCCAGACGTCCTCGTAGGTTCCTCCCATGCTAACACTGAAAAATTTAGCTACCTTAAAATTGGTGCTAATTGGAATTCGATTTCTGGCTCCAACTCTGGCATTGTCGAACATTCTACCTGTTAAAAAATCCTCATCATTAGTGGTAAGGCTATTCTGTGCATTGAAATCGTATTGAAAATTAATGTTCTGGATTGCACCTTTTTTGATACCATCCTTCTTGGCAAACGGAAAAATACGTTCCATACTTGCTTGAAGCGTAGGTAGGGTCATTCTAACATTGTTAACGTCCGTATCAGTGGCCGTAGGAGATGTGAGCTGGGAATGCGTTGCCGTAACGCTCATGTTTATAGCAGGATATGCCGGAAACGTCTTGGAGTAAGAAATAGAGGAGGATAGGGTATTGTTCTGCGTATTCGGTAAATTTCGTTGTTGTAAGGAATTTCTAAAAAATTCACTACTTCCTAGGTTTACCGATGCAGAAAACCTAGAATTGGGACTGGCTTTTGTATCTTGTGAGTGGGATAGTTGGATATTGTAATTACGGGTTAAACTAAAATCACTAAATCCTCTTTGACTGTTTATTTGGTTTTCATATGTAAAATTAAAGTTTCCCCGGTATTTGTAGCGTTTCGTGTATACTGAAGTTGATCTAAAACCCCAACTGCCATTGGTGAAAAAATCACCTGTAAGTGTAATATCGGCATAGTCTCCAAGAGGAATATAATACCCCATATCCTGCAGAAAATAACCTCTGTCAGGGTCATTACCAAAGCCTGGCATCAATACTCCGGCGGCCCTGCCAACGGAAAGTGGAAAATAAGCAAAAGGCATAGCAATAGGAGTGGGAACATCTGCTATGTACAGATTACTAAACCCTGCAATAACCTTCTTTTTGGGAACAAATTTGGCCTTTCTTACTCTAATGTAATAATCTGGATTTATGGTATCCTTGGATGTGGTAAGTTTACCTTCGCTCAAGAAATAGACCGAATCGTTTTCTTTCTTGGTAATCTCCGCATAAACTTTCATAGCATCACTTCCCAG
>JBARUM010000373.1:0-3279 GCA_049645725.1 Maribacter sp. | reverse complement strand
ATATTAGAGTTTTTATACGCTTTAGCAATAGGGAAATTGAGATTGTCCAAAGAACATTATAATGACCTTATTATCGAACTGAAAAATCATTCTAATCAAGAATTTCAAATATTTAAAAGTTCAATTGAGCAAATCTATAATGATAGTCTGAGTTAGCATTAAATAAATCTTATCAAAAAATGGATATTTTTGACTTAAAAAGGCCCTTTTTCCCTAGGACCTTTATTAGTCACTTTCCATTGGTTATTTTCTTTTACTAGTTTAAAAATACCAGGCTTACTATCATAGTTAGAACTGTATTTGACCCACGCAATATCAGTCTCGATAACTTCATCTGATATGGCAACGCTTGCATCATTATCTGCGTCTGGCACTAAACCCTGAATCATTAGTAAACTATCATAGCCGTCGGAAGTGGTATGTTTTTTTAAAGTACTATTATCTTTAGCATAAAAGCTTTCTACCACAATCTTAGTGGTTTCTGATGGAGACATATTCTTGGTTTCAGAACAAGAAATAAATAAAAGTACGAGTGAGCAAAAGACTAAATTTTTCATAATAGTATTAATTTGGGTTATTGATATATCTATGCGATATATTCAGTTTTATATTGCGTTCGCCATCCTTCTCGTTCAATTCCAAAATTGCCCTACGGTCATCTGATAATGAAAATTTGGGCATAACGTAAACAAACCGCACCATTTTACCTTCTGCAATTTTTGAAGGCAAATGCTGCTTGTAAATAGGCTCTTGATACAAACTCTGCAAAGATTTCCTTTTCCCTTTTTGTCGAGTCTCGATGGAAAGGTTCAAGAAATTCAAATCGTAATCCATCGTAGAATTATTCTCAATCCGGACAACGAAGTAGAGTTCTTCTTTATCAAAAACAATATTTTCAACAGTCAAACCAATGCCTTGCGTTCGCTTCTTAATCCGACCGATACGTTGGTTTCTGTTAAGAAGATAGGAGCAGAATTTTTGATAATAGTAGGTTCTGTTATCTATTTTGTTTTCAGAAGTTACAACCTGAATCGAATCGGTTACTAATGGTTTTTCATTACCAATACTATTTGATAATGGAATGAAATAATTGAGCTTTGACAGCTGCTTTTTATATCTTACAATATACGAAAAAATTGCACCATTTCTATTGACTACCAGTAGATTACTTTCTTTCCCAGGCTTCGCCTGAAGTAATCCAAAATACTGTTCTTTTTCACGATTGTAGGTAAAGACAAAATTATCCGAGCCCGTTATGCCCTGTCGTATGGGTTCTGGAAAAAATAGGGCTACATTTTTGGTATCGTTTGCGTAAATAGTGTCGAGCGACTGTTGCGCCATAATATGGGTTGCACAAAAAACCATCATAATTATCATATAAGTTTTCATAATAGTATCTTTTTATTATTGCCGATTATCGGCTTTTAGGATTAATCTGTAATTGTTTAGGACGGTTACTTTTACCCTTCGGTTGGAACGCCGAAATACTTGTGTAAGTCCGCCCACTTGTGGAACGGTTGGGATATTGATATCGCCAATGACATCATCCAATACTTCCCTTGTTGCTTCCGCTCTAAAGTTATTCTCGACATAAATGCCCTCGCTTCCATCTTGCAAGTCAAATGCTTTAAGCTTTGTTGGATGATGTTTGATATTTTCAATTTCAATAAGCGCGCGATTGGGCTGAAAACTGATAAACCCAAAAACTGATGTATTCTTTGGCATTGGCTTTCCGTTAACAGTTGCGGATTTCGTAAGCCGCATTCTTAATCTAGTATTTGCAGTTACGATTTGGTCGCCGTCAACGACCACATAAATAGTTTCATCCGTATTGCCTAACGTTGAAAAATCAATAGGTTTCGGCGAAGCCGCAAAGAACAGTTGATGTTCTAGTCCTAACTCTTTGGCTTCAATTTTTTGTTCTCGTTTTAGTTCAGTAGAATCAATTTGACGGATATTATTTTGAGCAACTTTCTTTTGCCCAAAGTTCTGATACTTCTTTTCAGAGTAATGAATCTTACCTGCATCATAGATACTATCTACAATGCGTTCTTTTTCACGTTCTGGAAGGTCAGGGTCATAGAACCCTAACGAGTCAATTAACTTTTCGTCGTATATACTCGGTGCATTGGTTTCCCTTGCTTCCTTTAAATCGTTGATGGCATCCAGTTTGGAATCATACTCTTTTTGGTTTTCGTCCAAATCTGGTACTAAGGTCTGTTCTAGATTATCATTTTCGCTTTCATCATCGCCCATAACCATCATAGAATAGGAAATCAGGAATATGAAAATCACAGCCAATACAGCTGCAAATACTATTTTATTTTTTTCTATCTTCATCTGTAAGTTTTTTTAAAGTGTTCTCGAAGTAATCGGTAATTAACAATCCGTGGGGATTATTTGGGAAATTGCGGTCAACCATTATCAGGTTTCCCGTAGAAACCAACTCGTATCTATCGATAATAGTCCCTCTATTGATTTCAAAAATGGTGGTTGTAGTAAAGCTATACGAGCCTTTGTTTTCGGATATTTCGGAATCGATACTCACTACTTTTTCGACCAAAGAATATTGCAATAATCGGTTATACACACCGTCCGCCTTTTTTTGACGGTACAAATTATCTACAGAACTATTGCCGAGCCAAAGTGCCTTTTCTAGATTGCGTTCGTAATTACTGGCATCGATATTATAAAAGTAGTTGTGGAACAGGTCTAAATGTGCCAAAGCTTCAACCCTAAAATTTTCTTTTTGTGTAACGAGCTTCAGCGGAATAATACTGCCATCGGTATTTATGGCGAAGGCACTATTAAGTGCTTCTTTATTTGTCTTGAATGCCATCCATAGGGAAAGGGTGCTCGATAGCATCGCAAAAATGACAACTGCCAACACGATAAATCGGTTCAATTTTAGGACGGCATATATGTTCTTGTATGGTGTTTTCATAGTTCTATCTTTAATCTGTCTTAGGCAGTAAATAACCTGAGTGTAAATGATGTGGCGCGTTTGTATAATTTGAATTTTAGAAAAACAATGAAACCTACCGACCCAAGCTGAACCACAGGTGCAAAAAAGCCCTGGCCAACATCTGTCCCAAAAAGGCTTGTCCAGAAGTTCGTATTGATTTCCGTATAGAGTGCGTTCACAAATACGTTGACCAAAAAGAAGGCTGGCACCAACATATAAACGGCAGCGTACAATTTGAAAAATGTATAGGCAAGCGAACGAAATTTTTCAAAAACGGCCAAACTTATAACCAACGGAAAGAAAGCTTGCATTAT
>JBARUM010000372.1:0-37125 GCA_049645725.1 Maribacter sp. | reverse complement strand
CTTTGTTTTGAAAATTTTGGCGCAAAGGTAATGCTTGTCTATTTAAAATCTCTATTCCATTACGATAATTATCTAATAATGAGGGTTTAGTGGTAATGGGATTATTAAAATCTTGTTTATTGCTGTTGCTCTCGCGCTCCGCCTTTTTTCCTTGCTTTAAGGCGGCGTTTTCCAACTTTAGAAGCTCATACTGAATGGTATTTACTTTGTTAATAGTACGTTGCGTAACCCCGTTTTCTAGAAGGTCATTCTCAAAATCCTCCATTTGTCGCACCAACTTCTCCCCTATTTTACGGTCACCTGAGTTGAGCATGTTTTCCAGTTGTTTCTCCAATTCTTGTCGAATACGCTGTTGTTGTTGGTAGATTTCATAAATTTCTTGAAGCTCACCTTCAGATAGACCACCGCTACCTTGTCCTTCGTTTTGACCAGAACCGCCCTTGCCTTTTTCTCCTTCTCCGTTCTGGCCACCTTCTCCCTGTCCTTTTTCTCCCCCCTGTCCTTGTCCTTTTTGGCCATCCTGCCCTTTCTCCCCTTGTCCTTCACCCTTTTTGCCCTCACCATCTTTTCCTTGTCCTTCCTTTCCTTGACTACCTTTCTGTCCTTTACTTCTGGATTCCCCCATTTTTTCGCCTAGCTCTCCTTGTCCTTTAATAATGTCCGGCAATTGAAATCCTCCCTGACTGGCCCCGGAGCCTTTCCCCATTTGCATGCTTTCGTTCATGTTGTCCATTACATTGGCTAGAAAGTCCGCTAAGCTATTAGAAGCGGTCAAAACATACTTCTGATAGGATATTCCTTGGTAAGTTTGTCCATCGGCCATACTTTCCAAAGACTTGTCAATGTTATAATAGACCTCTGTAATCTGCTCGTTCACGAACTCTGATAGTTCTGCTTGGCGCAGAGACAAAGCAAAAAGGCTATCGTCTACGTGTTCAAACAAACCCCTTAATTCCTTTTGATCTCTCACAGTGGCGGAGTATTGTGAGACTTCCTCCTGCTCCTGCCCACTTAACTTATCAAAAAGGCCTTCTTGTTTAAAGGAGAAAAAAATAAGATTATCCAGTATTTGACGAAGCATTTCTGCATCCTCGGACACAGCCGAGCCTCCTCCCCCACTAGAGGAAGATTCACTGAGTGCTTTACTCATTTCCTTCATTTTATCTGCAGCTGATTTTTGACTTTTTTTTGCGGTTTTTTCGATTTTTTCCAATTCTCCAGACTCAGATGATTGCTCAACACCTTCATGTTTTTGAATTTGGTCTAAGGCGTTTTCCTGGTCTTGCCTCACCCCGTCTTTTTTGTTTTCGTCGATTTGTAAATCTATAGGTTTTTTCAAACCGGAATTATCCTTTTGTAATTCTTCTAATTCCTTAGCTATTTCTTCAAAAGTTTCATTAAGTTCTTCCTGTTGTTTTTTCGAGAAATCCTTGCCCAGTTTTAATTCCGATAAGATTTCCTGCATTTCCGCTAGTTGTTCAAGGTCCTTAGCTAGTTGAGCAGCCTTTTCAGTAACGTAATACCGCTTTGTTAATTCAAGCAACTGCTCTAAACTCCTTTCAGAATTTTGCTGTTTTTTACCAAGCTCTTCTAGGCGTTTACTTAATTCCTCTTTATTGATTTTATCCGCAACTTTATTTAGTTCTTCCAAAAGCTTTTGGTTCTTCTTTGCCTCAATTTCTTGACGTTCCAGACGTTCCTGTAATAATTGGTTCAATTGGTCATCTTTGTCCCCCTTATTTAAATTATCCTTTAGTTCTTTGCTGAACTTTTGCATCAGCTCTTCCTGCCGCTCTTGCTTTTTAAGAAAGTCCCTAACTTGGTTTTGATCATTAAAATTTAAACTGTTTTTTTCCTTTTGCTGTGTATTTATCTCCTCCAGCGCCTCTTTTTGCTCCTTTGCCTTTTCCAAAGAATTGTCCAGCTCCTTAATTAATTTCTGTTGAGACTCTAAATCTTTGCTTTTCAACTGGCTATCATCTAATAAGACCTGATTAAATGCTTGACTTTTAGTTGTTTTACCACCATGGACACCATCATTGTCAGTGACTAAAAAATAGAATTCATAATTCTTTGATGAATCCAGCTCCAAACCCGAAGGGAATGTATAATAAAACTGACTAAACCCTGAGTTTGGAGTACCTAAATGGATTTTCTTCTTGCTCTTTTCATCACCATTTTCAAAATAAACCAAATCAATTTTGGCGACTCCGTAATCATCCGCTGCTTCACCAGAATAATAGGAAACGTTAGGGTCCAATGAATCTAAGACCTGGACAACCTTTACAGTAGGATAGGCATCCTTTATTACATTAAAATTATAATCCAGTTTTTCGTAATCTTTTGCGTTGGCATTAGAAGTCGTCAATTGATAGTTAAAATCTGAATAGATGTTTTTGGAAAGGGTAAACAGATCTTCATCTTTCTGAAAAGACAATGAAGTATCTTTCGTTATCATTTTAATATGTTCAGTATTCTGTCCCACAATATCCCATGTTACGCTTGTTCCCTCTGGCAATACTGCGTTTCCTGTGCTTTTTAGAATCTCGTTTTTCTTTTTGAGATAGGACGGATAAACTAGATTGATATTAAAATCGACTATTGCAGGAGCTTTTAATGCAGTTATTGAGTAGTTTTGTGATGTTACTTCGTTCGCCTTGAAACTAAAATTGGCACTGCTAATGGGGGGCGATAAGGTGTATTGGTGGATTCCGTTTTCCTCCTGTAAAAGAATTTCTTTTCCTTCTATTACAATATAGATGTTTTCAGGCCTAAGATTACCTTGTGTTACAACCTGAAATGTAAAAGGTTCGCTTTCAATGACATCCAAGTCCGTGGATAAAAGCTCAAACCGAAAAGGTGCAGGTGGCTCATATGCTAAGTCATAGTTTACTACCCGTTCGTAGGATCCAAAAAAAGAGCCCCAATTGCCTGAAATATATACCAAGACAACAATAGAGATGGGAATGAGAACATATTTGGAGTAACGCAAGGCTTCTTTGTGATCAATTGCCTTAGAAAAAGGAATAGGATTTAACCCGTGTGAGCGCTGTTCAATACTGGCCAGTATCAACTCAGATTTTTCATTGTTCTCCGCTAGGTCCAACAGGTTTAGCAGTTTGTCGCTTACATTAGGAAAGTGTTTGCCTATCATGTGTGCAGCATCCTTAGCAGTAATGCCTTTTTTTATTTTGAACAAGTAAAAAACAGGAGTCATTATGTATGTGAAAAGCAGGAAAAATGACGCCGCTAAAAAAATCAACAATAGCATTAATCGTCCTGTAGAGCTTAACCAAAGAAAGTACTCAACACTCATAGCAACTAAGAAGAAAAGTAGTCCCAAACTGATAAAAAGTAGTCCACCCTTTATCAATTTTTGGGTATAATGTTTGCGGATAAACACGTTTAGTTTGTCCAATATGTTATGGTATGCGCTCAAATTCTGTTATATTTAATAGCAAGATAGCTGTAATCCTAAATTTCAATTAGAAAAATTTGTTAAAAGCGATAAGATGAATGATTTAAAGTACCTAGCGGCCATTACCCTTCCCATATCTGCGGTTATAAGCATATATTTTAAGGAATACTGGAGCTTTTTCACTCCTTTTTACGCATTTGTGCTTATTCCTGTTTTAGAAGTACTCCTTCCTCATGATACTAGTAACTACGAAAGCGAAGAACGAGAAGAAAAGGAAAAAAGCATAATATTTGATTGGATGCTCTATCTAAACTTGCCTATAGTATTTGGGCTACTTTTCTGTTTAATATACGATGTTTCCTCAAATACTTATGAAAACTATGAAATATTGGGGCTTGTACTTTCTATGGGCATTGTTTTGGGAACGAACGGAATTAACGTTGCACACGAACTGGGACATAGAAAAGGAGTTGTAGAACGCACCATGGCCAAAATGTTATTATTGCCATCACACTATATGCATTTTTATGTTGAACATAATTTTGGACACCATGCAAATGCGGCAACCGCGGAGGATCCGGCAACGGCCAAATATAACCAATCGGTATATTCCTTTTGGATTACATCTACTGTAAAACAATATTTCAGTGCTTGGCATCTTCAAAAACAATTATTAAGAAGAGATGACACTTCCTTTTTCTCCATAAAGAATGATATGTTTTGGTATGTATTGTTTCAGATGACCTATCTAATAACAGTGCTTTCAATCTTTGGAAAACAGGGTCTGTTCGTAGCAATTACAGCAGGAATTGTAGGTTTTTTAATGTTGGAGACCGTCAACTATATTGAACATTATGGGCTTATGCGCAAAAAACTACCCTCCGGGCGGTATGAAAGGGTTAGGGAAGTGCATTCTTGGAATAGCAACCACGTTATAGGCAGAATAGTTTTATATGAACTTACCCGACATAGCGACCATCATTACAAATCCTCTAAGAAATATCAGGTTCTGGACTATCATGACATTTCCCCTCAGATGCCTTTTGGATATCCTACTTCCATGGTGCTATCATTTCTTCCACCGCTTTGGTTTCATTTAATGAATCGAAGAATTCCAGAAGACATGAAAGTAGTTGCCTAGTTATTTTCTAATGCATTTAGTTCTTGATAAACCGGAAAGATCCTAGGAAGAGTTCGTTATCTTTGCGACTCAAAATTGTCCGATGAGTAAAAAAGTTCGCGTTCGTTTTGCGCCCAGTCCAACAGGGCCATTGCATATAGGTGGTGTCCGCACCGCACTTTTCAATTAGTTATTTGCTAAAAAGCATGCCGGGGACTTCATCCTTAGGATAGAGGATACAGATCAAAATAGATACGTGGAAGGCGCAGAGCAATATATAATCGACGCATTGAATTGGTGTGGAATCCCTTTTGATGAAGGGCCTGGGAAAGATGGTGGATTTGGACCTTATAGACAAAGTGAACGCAAGCATTTATACAGGCAATATGCGGAAGAGCTTATCAAAAAAGGGAAAGCCTATTATGCATTTGATACTTCTGAACAATTGGATATTCATCGCAAAGACCATGAAGCACAGGGGAAAACCTTTATTTATAATTGGCACAATCGCTTAAAATTGGATAATTCATTATCCATGATGCCTGAAGCACTAGAAAAACGGTTGGCTTCCGGGGAGGATTATGTAATTCGATTTTTAACACCACCAGATGAAAAACTCCATCTTAAAGATAGTATACGAGGGGACATTGAAATCGACACTAATGTTCTGGATGATAAGGTTTTGTATAAGAGTGATGGGATGCCTACCTATCATCTAGCTAATATTGTAGACGATCATTTGATGAAAATCACCCACGTGATACGTGGGGAGGAATGGTTGCCATCATTGGCGCTTCACCAACAGTTGTATGATGCCTTTGGTTGGGAAACTCCGGAATTCGCTCATCTACCATTGATAATGAAGCCTGTTGGAAAGGGCAAACTCAGCAAACGAGACGGCGAAAAGGGTGGGTTTCCCATATTTCCTCTCTCATGGAAAGAATCTGTTGGGTATAGGGAATCCGGTTATTTTCCGGAGGCGGTGATGAATTTTTTGGCCATGCTGGGTTGGAATCCTGGCACAGAGCAGGAATTATTCAGTTTAGAAGAGCTTACAGAGGTCTTTAGTTTGGAGCGCGTGAACAAGTCAGGCGCGCGCTTCGATCCTGAAAAAACCAAATGGTATAACCATTATTATCTTCAACAAAAAAACGACGCTGAGCTAGCAGAATTATTCAATGAAGAAATTAGCACGAAGGAAAATAGTGAAGCAGGCTCATTTTCCTTGGGCTACATTAAAAAAGTAGTTGGTCTTATAAAAGAGCGTGCCACATTTGCAAGTAATTTTTGGGAGTTAAGTGATTACTTCTTTCAGGCACCATCCGAATATGCCGAGAGGGCAGTGAAAAAGCAATGGAAAGAGGACACCCCTAAGATTATGGGGCAGCTAGCAGTAGTATTGGGAGGGATTTCTGATTTCTCTTCGGAAAACACCGAGGCAGTAGTCAAATCCTGGATAACAGAAAAAGATTACTCTTTTGGAAAGGTTATGGCACCTTTACGCTTGATTCTAGTTGGGGACATGAAGGGTCCACACGTTTTTGATATTATTTCAATGATAGGAAAAGAGGAAAGTGTTTCACGTATCAATGATGCGATTGTAAGACTTGGCTAACAAGAATATTGGCAAAAATACCGAATGACAGATTTTAGTTATTCAATTAGGATGATTCTTTTTCCTCTTAAATGATTGAAATATAAAAACAACTCATTGCTCATAGATAATAACTATGAGAAAGCAATCAGATTGCACTACCATTTTAATAAATTTACGATACTAGAAACTTAAACAAAAATTACAATTATGGGAGATAATAATCATGGTAATGCATGGGATGTAAATGATTCATCAGCTGCAAATTGCCCTTTTTTAAATGGAGAACTAAACCAGGCAGCCGGTGGAGGCACAAGCAATAAGGATTGGTGGCCAAATATGCTTAACCTGAACATCCTTAGACTTCACTCTTCCAAGGCTGACCCAATGGATGAAGACTTTAATTATGCAGAGGAATTTAAATCCTTGGATTTGGCCGAGCTCAAAAAGGATATTGCGGACCTAATGACGGAAAGCCAAGATTGGTGGCCTGCGGATTATGGCCACTACGGCCCATTTTTTATTCGAATGGCTTGGCATAGTGCCGGTACGTACAGAATTGCCGATGGTCGTGGAGGGGCTAGTTCTGGAAATCAGCGTTTTGCGCCATTGAACAGTTGGCCGGACAATGCCAATCTAGACAAGGCACGTCTTCTTCTATGGCCTATTAAACAGAAATATGGAAAGAAAATATCTTGGGCGGATTTAATGATTTTAACAGGTAATGTTGCCCATGAAACAATGGGATTACCAATGTTCGGTTTTGCTGGAGGTCGAGAGGATATCTGGCAACCAGAAGAAGATATTTATTGGGGATCCGAAACAGAGTGGATGGGCAATAAAAAACGGTATGCCGAAGAGAACGGAGAATTGGAAAACCCACTGGGCGCTGCACATATGGGACTAATATATGTGAATCCCGAGGGGCACAACGCAAATCCGGACCCAGTAGAGGCCGCACATTATATTCGGGATACTTTTGGCCGCATGGCAATGAACGATTACGAAACGGTGGCCCTAATTGCTGGCGGACACACTTTTGGAAAAACACATGGGGCGGCAAACCCCGATGAGTATGTAGATGTTGAGCCAAATGCGGCTGGAATTGAAGCCCAAAGCATGGGTTGGATGAATAAATACAAGAGTGGTGTCGGTGCTGACACTATAACTAGTGGTTTGGAAGGTGCTTGGACGCAAAGTCCAACACAATGGAGCCATAAGTACTTTGAGAACTTATTTGGTTTCGAGTGGGAATTAACAAAAAGTCCTGCAGGAGCTTGGCAATATAAACCAGTTGGTGAGGCAGGTGCTGGAACAGTTCCGGATGCGCATATAGAGGGAAAAACACACCAGCCTTTTATGTTGGTTACGGACATGTCCTTACGAATGGATCCGGCATATGAGAAGATATCCAGACACTTCTTAGAAAATCCTAAAGAGTTTAAGGATGCTTATGCACGGGCTTGGTTTAAGTTGACACATAGGGATATGGGGCCTTTGGAGAGATACTTAGGACCAGAGGTGCCTAAAGAAGAGTTGTTGTGGCAGGACCCAGTTCCTACTGCGGATTACGAGTTGATAAGTGAAACAGATGCTACAGAGCTGAAAAAGAATATATTGGCATCGGGATTATCAATTTCTGAATTAGTCGGTGCGGCATGGGCATCTGCGGCTACGTACCGGGATTCCGATAAGCGCGGTGGAGCAAATGGAGCACGTGTTCGTCTTGCACCTCAAAAGGATTGGAAAGCAAATAATCCAGCGCAGTTGGAAAAGGTGCTTGATACCCTCGGACGAATCCAAAAAGAATTCAATAGCAATCAATCAGGCAATAAAAAGGTATCAATTGCAGATTTAATAGTGCTCGGAGGTGCTGCTGCTATTGAAAAAGCAGCGGGCAATGAAGTAAATGTATCCTTTAGACCCGGTAGAACAGATGCTTCTCAGGAAAAAACAGATATTGAAGCTTTTGAAGCTTTAGAACCACAGGCAGATGGTTTCCGTAACTACACCAAGCAAAAATTTTCAGTAAAAGCTGAAGAGTTATTGGTTGACAAGGCCAATCTACTAACATTGACCGCACCAGAAATGACCGTATTGGTAGGAGGTATGCGTGTTCTGAACGCTAATTATGACGGATCCGATCACGGCGTATTTACGGATAATCCAGAAAAGCTTACAAATGATTTCTTTGTAAACCTATTGGATATGGGAACTACTTGGAAGGCAACTGCAAACAATGATACCGTTTTTGAGGGTACTGACCGTAAAACTGGAGCAAAGAAATGGACAGGAACAAGGGTGGACCTTATATTTGGATCCAACTCTGAGTTGCGCGCCTTGGCGGAAGTTTATGGAACGAGTGATGCAAAACAAAAGTTTGTCCGTGATTTTGTAAAGGCATGGACCAAAGTAATGAACCTAGATCGTTTTAATTCCTAGGAATTGCTAAGAGTATACCAAAAAGCACCTCAACTTTATTCTTGGGGTGCTTTTTTGTTACGTGGTGATCCTAACGGATTAGTATGGTTAAAGGGTCATTAACAGATTGAGTGAAGGCTGTAACAATTAGAGGTTTAATACTACTAATATGATACAGCCTTTTTGTAACTTGAAACAATAACTTAAATCATTAGAGTATGGGTAGTTTTATTTGGATTCCGATTATAATTTTCTTGGCCTTGTTAATCTTGTCTTTTGTATTTATAGTAAAGCAGCAGACAGCTGCGATTATTGAGACCTTTGGTAGGTTTAGCAGTATTAGGCAATCTGGCCTTCAGTTTAAAATTCCGTTCGTACAACGTATTGCGGGCAGACTAAGCCTTAAAATACAGCAATTGGATGTAATAATCGAGACGAAAACGCTGGATGATGTTTTTGTTCGTCTTAAAGTATCGGTTCAGTATAAGGTTATTCGAGAAAAGGTTTATGATGCTTTTTATAAATTGGATTACCCGCACGACCAGATTACTTCATATGTTTTTGACGTGGTACGTGCCGAAGTACCGAAAATGAAACTGGATGACGTATTTGTAAAGAAAGATGACATCGCATTGGCCGTAAAGGCTGAATTAAACGACGCCATGTCGGATTATGGGTTTGATATTATCAAGACTTTGGTTACTGATATTGACCCGGATGCACAGGTAAAAGCAGCAATGAATCGTATTAATGCGTCTGAACGCGAAAAGATTGCCGCTCAATTTGAGGGCGATGCCGCTCGTATTTTAATTGTAGAGAAAGCTAAGGCCGAAGCGGAGAGTAAACGCTTACAAGGACAAGGAATCGCTGATCAGCGTCGTGAAATTGCGCGTGGCCTGGAAGAATCTGTAGAGGTGTTGAACAAAGTTGGTATTAACTCGCAAGAGGCATCCGCATTAATAGTAGTAACTCAGCATTACGATACCTTGCAAAGCATAGGCGAGGAAACCAACACCAATCTCATTCTTTTGCCGAATTCACCACAAGCAGGGAGTGACATGCTGAATAATATGGTTGCTTCTTTTACGGCAAGTAATATGATAGGTGAGTCCATGAAAAAGACAAACGTTAAGAAGAAGGAATAGTTATATATCCCAATATAGAAAAGCCCTATTGTACTTACAATAGGGCTTTTTCTTAGCTATCAAAACTTTTCAGCTAAATTTCTTCAGCACTTTTTTAGCTACCAAAGAAACAATCAATTTTTGAACGATACCACTGAAACCTCCCAAAAGGTTGGTCGGGTAAATACTGTTTTTAACATTTTGATAATTATACTTTATACTTTCCCTAGCAACTTCTTGCTCTAGTGAGAGAATTTTTAAGTCATTATCTATTTCTGAGAAAGAAGTGTAATTTCTTTTTTTCATGATTCATCAAAATAAAATTCAGAGAACTTTTTAAGTAGTGGTTTGTCAATCTTATGGCGTAGGAGAAAGAGAATTATACCGATTAGAACATAAAATAACCCCACGATAAGAAATCCATAGAAATTATTATTTAATTGTTGCCCTAAGCCGAAGGAGGCGGCAATAGATAAAAAGAATATCGCCATCAGTGCAACTATACTAACCATTAGCGCTTTTGATGCATAGGTAATCCCCTTCATCAAAAATTTGAATCCTTTAAGTTTATAATACTCTGAGCTGTGTTCAATGTAGGCTTTAAAATTGACCTCAGCTTCTGCGATGTTTTCTTTTACTTCTTCAAAAGCCATATATTATTTCTGCAGTTGCGCATTTTTCTTTTTCAACTCAGCTAATTTACCTTCCAATCCTAAAATAATATCGTCGGCCTTGTAGCTCATATTGGAAATGGTCTCCTCTAATTTCTGCTCAAAGTCAATTTTTTTGGATTCTGCTGTTTTAGTAAGCTCTTCTGTGGCCTGTGCAACTCGGGTAGCGATTTCATCTTTAGCTTCCAGAGCTTTTTTCTTAATTTTTTTGCGTGTTTTTGTCCCTTTGTCAGGTGCATATAGAATACCAACTCCGGCACCAATGGCTGCTCCGGTCAACAAGGCTAACAATACACTTCCACTATCATTTGACATATTTTCTATTTTTAAATATTAATAATTATTTTGTCTTAATTTAATCTTAAAGCGAATATTTTCGCGTTAATGATGGGTTAAAAAAGAATGGTAACGTATTAATGTTTTCTTAAATTGGGGAAGGCTGTGACATGTAGAAAAGTTCAAAGGAATTATTTAGCATTTGCCTTCAATTAAATATACCAATTAGTTTAAATCAATGAATTATGTGTTTATGCGGGGCGACCAGGCCATTTAAAAGTACTGACCGATACCAAAAACGATTCCGTTAGTTGCATCATTACCAATACCAAAGCCGTAATCCAAACGAAAGACCGCATTGAAAATGCGTTTATGAATAAAACGGATGCCCACGCCAGGATATAATCTAGTAGAAGAACCATCGAAAAGTTGGGAAAAATCTTCGCCTGAGTTTCTCCAGGAGCCTACGTCAACAAAGGCATTACTTTGTATTACAAACCAACCTTTTTCATAAAGGGTATACCTATATTCAGTATTCAATACAATTGCAGCCGTGCCGCGATCCACTGTATTTCCCACACCACGAATGTTGAGTTGATTGTCCAGTGTAAAAGGGGCGAACGGGGAGTCCTCATTTCCTATCGCAGCCGCCAAACGTAATCTATTGGCCCAATTACCGCCTTTACCAACTTTTTTGTAGTAGGTGAGGTCATTTCTAAGGGAAAGAAAGCTTTGTAAAAATTCTTCTCCAGGCGAATCTCCTTTTAATAGTTGTATATATTGTCCGGTGAACTCACTTTGTAATCCATCTAAATATTGATATTCAATATCTAAATCCACGTAACGGTAAGCGGCCCTGTAAATAAGTTTGTCCGCATTTAGGTTTAAAGGCCTATTGGCAAGTGGAGGGTCGTTACCTTCAAAATTATAACTTTCCTTTACCAAAATGGCGCCCAATTCGGCTTCGTTATTAAAGTCAAAAGAAAACAGGAGATTGGCTTCTAAATTTCTTGAATTAAAACGATAGTTTTTATCCCCTTCTTGAAAGAAAACAGGTTCTTGGGTAGTAACATCTTGGTAATTAATACCAACCCCTAATTTATCACTGAATAGAAAGGGATGCTCCCAAAATGCACCGTAGGAGTTGAATACGTTTTTCTCATAGAAAGCCCCTAGCAATTGGTTGTTTCCAAAAAGATTAAACTCGAATGCAGAAATACGATAAGCAAAGCTGCCATCATTAGCGGTAGCAATGCGTAGTCCCGGTATAAGGGTAAAGTTTTCTTCAACATAGTAGGTAAGAATAGCACCGTTAACCGTTTCTTTGAATTTATAACTGGCATTTGCAATACCCGGAAGACGCTTTAATCTTTCTACGTCTCCGGTTATCTTTAAAGTGTCCAGTACGGCTCCCTCTTTGGTTTTAATCAATCTTTTTAAGAAAGTTTCCTTGGTCCTTTTTAACCCTTCGAACTCTATTTTAGAGATATTGGTCTCTTGAGCGATAACCATAAATCCCACCAGGAAAATTACCACTGTTAGTGTTTTTTTCATCTTTTGATTTTTGGGTAAGACGAAAATTTTATCCTTTCCCTACTAAAACATCATGTTTTTTACAATATTTTAAACGGAGTGCTGCCGTAAAGAAGAATAACGGGGTAAAGAAAATAGCTTTTAACTATACCTTATAGAAAACACCGGTCGTTTCGTCACAATCAGGTTTGTATTTAATGGATAAACGCTTTTATTCTTTTTGTTGAATTTTAGCCCAAGAATCACGGAGACCTACGGTTCTATTAAAAACTAGTTTTTCCGGAGTGGTGTCCGGATCAACACAAAAATATCCAATGCGTTGAAACTGAAACCGTTCTTGTGTTTTGGCATCTTTTAAGCTAGGTTCTACGTATCCGGTGATTACCTCCAAAGAATTAGGATTTATGAATTCCATAAATTCTTTGTCTTTATGGGTGTCAGGACTTTCGTGCGTAAATAGGCGATCATATAACCTAACTTCTACAGGGATGGCATGTTTTATAGAAACCCAATGTAAGGTTCCTTTAACTTTACGAAGGCTTTCTTCCGTACCACTACCACTTTTGCTTTTAGGGTCATAGGTGCACTGTACCTCAGTAATATTTCCCTCGGCGTCTTTTGTGCAACTTTCCGCTTTTATGATGTATCCATTTTTAAGACGGACTTCGCCTCCTAATTTTAAACGAAAGAATTTCTTATTTGCTTCTTCCTTAAAATCAGCCTTTTCAATATACAATTCACCCGAAAAAGGAACTTGTCTGGAACCGGCCGTTTCATCTTCCGGACTGTTTTCCGCTTCTAGCCACTCCTCTTGTCCTTTGGGATAATTTGCAATTACCAATTTTAACGGGTCTAGTACACCCATAACCCGAGGGGTAATTTTATTAAGGTGTTCCCGAATATGAAATTCAAGTAAAGATACATCGATAAGGTTTTCACGTTTTGCAATACCTATGGTATCTGCAAAATTTCGAATAGACTCTGGCGTATAACCTCTTCTGCGCAAACCTGAAATTGTTGGCATTCGGGGGTCATCCCATCCGTTCACAATCTTGCTTTCCACTAACTGGGCTAATTTTCGTTTGCTAACGACAGTGTGACTGAGGTTTCTTCGGGCAAATTCCCTTTGTTTGGGACGTATTTTTCGTGGATCATAAACTTGATCTAAAAACCAATCATATAATTCTCTATGCGGCAAAAACTCTAAGGTACATAGGGAATGGGATACTTGCTCTATATAATCGCTCTCACCATGGGTCCAATCGTACATTGGGTAAATACACCAATCGGTATTTGTACGGTGATGTGCTTTATGAAGGATACGGTACATGATTGGATCTCGCATTAGCATATTGGTGGATTGCATATCAATTTTAGCACGAAGCACATGTGTCCCTTCCTCAAAATCACCATTCTTCATTCCTTCGAACAACGCTAGGTTTTCTTCTATGGAGCGCTTTCGATAAGGACCTTCTTTTCCTGGTTCAGTGGGAGTTCCTTTCTGCTGTGCCATATCTTCTGACGATTGGCTATCCACATAAGCTTTTCCGTCTTTAATAAGCAAAACTGCCCAATCATAGAGCTGCTGGAAATAATCAGACGCATACCGTTCGGTATCCCAGTTATAACCCAACCATTCAACATCCTTTTTTATGGCATCCACAAATTCTTGTTCTTCTTTGGCTGGGTTGGTATCGTCAAAACGTAGGTTTACAGGGGCGTTATAACGTAATCCAAGACCGAAATTAAGGCAAATGGAGCTTGCATGGCCAATATGCAAATAGCCATTAGGTTCTGGTGGGAATCTAAAGCGAAGCTCTTTTTTAGAGTAGCCATTCTCTAGATCTTCCTCAATAATTTGTTCAATAAAATTTAAAGACCTGGATGCCTCGCTCATATTGTAATTTTTGAATCTACAAAAGTAGCAAAAATGAGGTAATCCCTAAGTTTAAAAAAGGTTCACCATGTATAAAATGCGTTTCACAACAGAATTAACCTCCCCCACAACATTAAATTCCATACGCGCGGTATTAATAACATATTTGTTTTAGATACTAGGTTTAAATGAAAGACCTTAAACATTCATAGCAAGTAGGGGCCCAAAACTACACATCATTATGAAAACTCACTACACAAAACACATCTTAACAACAATGTTCTTTTTGTTCAGCTTCCTACAGCTGAGCTCACAGGCAATTGTAATTAATGCTCCTGAACCAGCCGACAATCCAAATTTGGCAGGAAATTCTCCCTGGACTGCCATCTGTGCGGGAAACGGCGGATTCAACGAATATTTCGTAAACATAACATGGGCGGGAACGGCCAATGCGGGAAACGCGTTTATACTGGAACTTTCGGATGCTAACGGGAGCTTCGCAAGTCCAACCACTTTGGTTACAGTTACGGATAGAAATTCCAATATGGATTTTGATATCGATTTTTCAATCCCCGAAACTACAAGAGGCCAGGGCTACAAAATGCGGGTAAGGAGTACCGACCCTGTTAAATTAGGCACAGAATCACCTGCCTACAATATGTATTTCATGGATGTTACGTCTAATCTTAACATCAGCGAAGCTGGAGACGGAGTGCCTCCTGGAAGTGTTTGCTCCACAGGGGCCATAACGCTGCAGGTTGACAATATAGCCAATCCTGAAACCTATCAGTATATTTGGTTTAGAAGTGGAACTCAAATTGCTGGAGAAAATGGACATACCCTGAATGTTTCTCAAAGTGGTATGTACAACGCGTTTGTAGATTACGGTCCCGTATGCACGGGATCTGGAAACACAGATTCTAACATTGTAGACGTTACAATTGGAGCTACAGGGACTGGTATAGCGATTAATGCTCCTTCTAAAACTGCACTGTGTAGCACAGATACGGAAGCACTTTCTATAAGTTCAACTGATCCTAGCTGGAATTACCAATGGTATAAGGATGGAAATCCCATTGCTGGTGCCGTTGCCACTTCTTACACAGTGGATGCTTCCAATACGGGTTTTGAAGGTGATTACGTTGTGGAAATATCTGGAAGTGGAATTTGTACCGAGCGTTCAGAAGCTGTAACCATGACAAATGCGGACGCATTTACGGTTACAAGGGACAACCCTGCCAATATGGTAGTGTTGCCATCTCAATCTCAAACATTAAGTGTAAGTACAACTGCAAATAGCCCAACTTATAAATGGTTTAGGAATGGAGTTGAAATATCCGGAGAGACCAATGCCATGCTAGACATAATTCAAGCCGGCGACTATTTTGCAGAGGTGAGTCAAACAGGAGGTTCTTGTGCTATATCTTCAAAAAATTCAGAAACGACTACCGCTGTGTCACCTGCCTCGTTCGAAATAACGATTGCCTATGCAGGCCCCTATACAGATTGCGTAAGCACAAGTGCGGTTTTAGAAGTACAACTTATTAATGCCGTCGCCGATGATGGAACCCGGACCGATGTGACAACCGCTTTGATCGATTCATTTACATACCAATGGCAAAAGGACGGTGTTGATATTCCAGGAGAATCTGGAAAAAATATCAGCTTGACGACGACCGCAGAAAATGGAGATTACGTTTTAAATGCCAGTATAGACTCTTACAGCGAAACAACAAATGCACTTCCCGTGCAGTTGCTCACCAGCGAAACTTTGGCCATTACCAGTAGCAGCAGCGTTTATTGCAGTGCTAGTGATATAGTAACTATCACCACGACTACAGATTTAACTTCTGAGAGTTATGAATGGCAACGGAATGGGACTGTGGTAAGTACTACAGGACAATCATTGGATGTAAACGCAACAGGAACATACCGTTTGGTTTTAAATCGTGATGGATGTTCATTAATTTCAAATGAAATTACTATTTCCCCCCTAGACGAGAACCTGATTACTTTAGACCCTGCGGGAGATATTGTTATTCCCGAGGGAACTTCTCGTACCGTGACCGCTAGAGGAGGAACAGCTTATAGATGGATGGATAGTTCAAGCGCAGAAATGAGCACCTCTGATAGTGTAACCTTTACAGAAGAGGGTACATATACTTTAATAGCTAATATAGATAATTGCGAAATTGTTAGACAAATATCAGTATTGTATTTAGATACATTTAAAGTTCCTAACGTTATAACTGTAAATGGGGATGGTATCAATGACCAATGGATCATTCCGAATTCCTATTCCAACAAAACGGATGTAAACGTTATTATATATAATGATAACGGAGAGGAAGTACTTAATGAATTTGATTATAAGAATAACTGGCCGCAAACGTCGACCGCATTTACCAAACAAAATATGGTGTTCTATTATAAAATAAGAAATGCCAGTGAAGTACTCAAACAGGGTACCATCACCGTAATACGCTAAACTACCATGCTAAAGAAAAGTGTTTTATACCTACTATTAATTGCCTTTGCCGCCCTAAGAGTATCGGCTCAAGAGGACAGTCCTTTTGTGGCTTACGATGTTCCGGCACAGAATCTTTTAAAGTACAACAGATTCTTGATCAACCCTACCTTTTCAACGGTCAGGGAAGACAAGTCCTATATAAATCTATTACACAGAAACCAATCGGTACAATTTGATGATAACAATCAAAACTATTTTTTAAGTTATAGCGGACGTATTAACGACCGGACAGGGCTTGGTTTAAGCTTGTATACGCAAAGACTAGGAGCGCTTAGCAATTATGGCGTATTGGCCAATTATGCCTACGGTGTAAAATTAAGCGATAAGAGCAATCTTACTTTTGGAGCAAACCTTTCTTATTATAACAGTGGCTTTGATCAGAACAGGGCAACTACTGTAGAGGAGGACCCATTTTTGGCTGGGCTACAAGACCAGAATTTACTTTCCGTACAGCCGGGGTTAAACCTTTCTTACGGTAATTTTGATGTGGGTGTCTTTGCCGAAAACCTGTTTGATTACAACTTAAAGACGAGTGAATCACTAACGGAGTTTAAGGATAAAACATTCTCTGGACATTTACAATATACACATCAGTTTAAAAATGAAACAGGAGTATTTGAAGAAGGCCGTCTAATGCCTTTAGCTCGTGTTAGAAAAGTAGGAGAAGAAGAAGTTACCCTTGGGGGTAGTCTAATTTTGGACCTTCCAAAATTAGGATGGATCCAAGGAGGTTATGATAGCTTTTATGGAGCCGCTGCAGGAGTAGGTTTCAATCTGAACAGAAGAATATCCTTGGGGTATACTATGGAAAAAGGATTGTCAAACAACTTTGACAATTTTGGGCTTACCCACGAAATTTCATTTGCCTATTCTTTTTCACCTAATCTTACGGAAGACCGTGTTATGTTAGAGGAAGAGAATGACGATTTGGTCGACAACCAATTAGTCCCAGATGATATTGCCACAAATGAGGAAATAGAGGAATTAAAACGTAAGCTAGCGGAAAACGATGCTATTATAGAGGAATTAATGTTCCGACAAGACTCTTTGGAATCTACAAGACAACAAGATTTAGAAAGGCGATTTAACATGGTCATGCGCATGGTTAGAAATGAAACCAATGGTGAACGGCCCGATTTGGAACGTAAAGCGGAAGAATTATTCCAAGGCAATGATGAAAACACAATAATCTCATCTGCCAAAAATAATAGTAATGACGGTGGTATACCTACGCTTACTAATCAAGTGGAAAAGGAAAACGATGCGATTGCTAACGTGGAAACATCAAGAAAAAAGAACCAAGTTGCAATTACACCAAAAAGCACAAACACGCCAGAAGACAAGGTAGCTAGTGTCAAGAACAATAAGGATAAGTATCAAGAACCTTCTAATTCGTATACCAGACAAAAGGATGCTGTAGCGGTTTCTGAACCTAGAAGCACCCTAAAAGAAAATAGAAGCGCCGAGGTGGTTCAAGACAAAGTGAAAAGCAGAAAGTTCAGGGATTTACCCAATACAAAAGACGGCTATTATATAGTTGCCAATGTCTATAAGGGAGGCAAATACATGGATAACTTTTTAAATAGCCTTAACGATAAAGGTATCAATGCAAATTATATAGACAACCCCAACAATGGTTTAAAATACGTTTACCTAAAGCGTTATGATACTTGGGGAGAGGCTGTAGCAGCTCATGAAAGCCGATTAAATGGGTCCTACGATGACGCAACTTGGATTATGAACGTAGAGAACAGATACACCAATAGGGAATACGCAGCTAACGTAAATAAACTAAAAGAGAAGTCTTCTAAATATGATACAGACGTTCTCCAAAAAAACGTAGTTTCAAAGGACAAAGTTACGGCTAGTGAGTCCAATTCTAAAACCTATAAAATTGATGGTTTAGGGTCGGGTTATTACATCATTGCCAACGTTTTCGCCAATCCCAGAAATGCAAATCGATTCGTAAAGCTTTTAAACTCATACGGGCTTAACGCGAGTTACTTTATAAACCCTGAAAACAAGTATAGATACGTTTATTTGAAACGTCATGATTCTTGGAACAATGCGCTAATTTCCTATTACTCAAGGCTCAATGATGCTTATGACGATAAGATGTGGATTATGCGAGTGAATCCAAATCAAATGGCCTAAAAGCTTTTTTAAATAAGACTAATTTCCCAAATGACTGCGTTGTCGGGTTTTTATTTAAACGCTTACTTTCCTCATTTATAGTATTCTTACATAATTTTTGCTGTAGAAAAAGCTTCCAACTTGTGTCAAAACTCTAAAATTTGATTAAGTAATGAAGTATTTTTCATTATAATTATGTGGATTCTAGAGGGTATGTTCTTACCAGAACAACAAAAAACATCTTTCAACGGACTTTAAGAACAAAACATCTATTACCACCTACAAACAAGGGGCTTATAGATGATTAACCTTAGGTAAATGGCTTTTCACAACATAATACAACCATACTACAACATTAAATTCCGCACCTCGTCTCTAAAGTGAATATTTGTTATTGGATGTTCCCAAATTCTGGAGTTCTTAATGATTTCTCTGGATTTAAGGAAAGATACGCTTCATAGAAATGACCAGTACAACTAAGCTCATTACCAAACTAAAAGTCTTGAAAGAGATGAATAAGATAATTCTACATAACCGGTTAGTACCATTATTTTTTATTTTGATTGCCGGAATATTGTTCACCAATGCCCAAGAATACGTGCCATTTACACCAAGATTGGCAGGTGGAAATATGGAAATCAGAGGCGATATAATATTTGTTGGCAACAATATTTTGAATAGGGCTTCAGAAGCTAATCCCGGGGAAGCAAATACACCTTACAATGGCACACAGAACAATAACTCCTTGTGGATGGAGTATATTGATATTGATGGTGTTGTGGACATGGACGGGGATGGTAATGACGATACATTTAGTTCAAGTAGTGCTGAGCTTAACGTTGATGACCCAGATTGTTCTCAGGTGAGATATGCAGGGCTGTACTGGGCAGGAACTTACCCCAACGAACGTAGTACGGATGGTGGCGCACAATTTAATGGAACACCAAGAATAGAAGAGTGGAATGAGATAAAATTTCGGGTTCCAGGGGGCAACTATGTAGACTTGATAGCGGACAACAATGCCGACCCCGTTGGCCAGGAAGATGATATCATCATGAACGGTTATCAACCGTTGAACCCTACCACTTTTGCAAAGGACGGTCCCGTCATTTGTTACAAAAACATTACAGATTTAGTACGCTCCAACTCTAATCCAAATGGAGAATATACTGCGGCTAACGTCAGGGCAACAAGAGGAAGAAGAAATGGGTCTAGTTCAGCTGGCTGGGTAATGGTCATTATTTATGAAAATCCAAATGAGTCTGGAAAGTTCATTTCTACTTTTGATGGCTATGCCGGACTTTCAGGTTCTGTAGGCAATGTTGATGTTGCCGTAAATGGCTTTAGAACACTTCCAGCGCCTTTTCCTGTAAGAGCAAGAATAGGTGTTGGTGCTTTAGAAGGTGATAGGGGAATAAGAAACGATCGTTTTTTTATAAGGGCGGACTTAAATTCTGGCTCTACTTTTACAAACATGACAACGGGGCTTAACCCAGCTAACAACTTTTTTAATTCTACGATTACAACAGACGGAGCTGAGGTCCCTACCCGTACTCCCTATGGCACAAATACTTTAGGTACGGATTTAGACCTTTTTAATTTGAACAACCCGAGTGAAACGGTGTTACCCAATGATGAAAGTGGAGCAACCTTAAGATTTACCTCAACCGGGGATGGCTACGGGCCTTTTTTAGCCACTTTTTCCGTCGAAATAATAGAACCGAATATTGTTCTTGAAAAAAGGGTGGAAGATATTGCCGGTAATGACATTACTGGGGCGGGTGTTAATCTAGGACAAACACTTGATTACGTATTATCCTTTAGAAATCTTGGGAATGATGATGCCACAAGTTATACTATAAGGGATGTACTGCCAGTAAATACGACCTTTATAAGTGTAGATGCAACTGGGGCGCCAGGAGTAACCCATACGATTGATACGGCCACCAACGAAATAACCTTTACCATACCAGACGATTTGATAGATATTGGAGACCCTATTTATAATATTCGAATGAGAGTAAGGGTAGCGGAAAAGTGTTTTGATTTTGTGGATGCATGTACAGATTTAATTCAAAATCTGGCCTATTCTACATATCGAGGTGACATCAATAGCGCCATAATAACAGACGATCCTAGTGTGTCGGATTTTGACAATTGTGGTTTCGTTACCCCAGGAGCTACTAACTTTTTATTGGATGATCTATCAGCCTGTAATTTTTCAAGAACAGCTCAACTCTGCGGGGACAATGTTATCCTAGATGCTGGCGATGGTTTTGACAATTATGTTTGGTATTTAGATGTTAACGGAGATGAAGTAATAGATGCCGGCGATATAGATATTACAGGACAAGACGGAAATCCGGATAATGACCCAAGCACTATTGTCGTGAATGAAGTGGGCGTTTATATTGTGGACAAACAAATTGCCGACCCATGCAAAGGGTTTATGGAAATTATTACAGTTGAGCGTTTTGGGACTACCCAGACCAACCCCATAATAGACTTTTTTAATGATAGCAACTCCGATGCCATTACCACCAATGATATTCAAGGTGAAATAGTTGCCGATTGTAATGACGGAACTACCTTGTTTCCTAAGATTTTTCTTTGCGGAACTAATGACTCTCAATTATTACAGTTTAATATTTCTGACGCGCAAAATCTTTTTTGGGAAAGGTTGGACGAATCCAGTTGTACTGTACAACCAGAAAATTGCCTGAACAGAAATCTAAGCTGCACATGGAATCAAGTTGGAAGTGGGGGTGATTTTACGGCTACTACCGAAGGAAAATACCGGTTGGCTATTACTTATCAAAATGGATGCGTAAGTCGGTTTTATTTTGATGTATTTCAGAATGTTTTAGACATCCAGTATAATACACGTAATGTGGTTTGCGATACGGACGGAAATATTACTATTACTAATTTAGGAGCTGGTTACGGTTACCAATTAATAGATGCCAGTTCTGATGCTATAGTTATTCCTTTTAGTTCTAATAATGGGCCTAGCTTTGATTTTAGCACAAATGGAGCCTATAGAGTAGAAGTAGTTCAATTAGACCCGGTAAGTGGAGATCCAATTGATGGAGCATGTATTTTTAGCACGCCTAACATTGGTATTCTAAACAGAGTGTTACAAGTAGATTTGACGACAACAGACGCAAACTGCAATAACCTCGGAAGCGTTCAGATAAATGCCAATAATGTTCTTCCAAACTATGAATACGAGCTAAGATTGGATGATGGGACACCACCTCCAGCTACTCCTTCCTACCCAGTTCATCCAGGTGGAACATTAGTAGATAGCGAAACGGCTCAACCCAACAACACATATACATTTAACAACATTAACCCTGGAGATTATTTTATAGTTACTAGAACAGATGATGGTTGTGTGGATGTTCAATCCATGACTATTAATAGGATTCCGGATCCCGTACTTTCAGGAGTTACTATAGCCGATATAGGATGTACGGCCGGTAGTATACAACTATCCAGGACGGGCGGTCAAGGAAACCCAGACTTTCTATTTGCCATATGGAGCAAGGATGGAACAGTATTACACACACCCGGAGGTAGCCCAACGGAACGAGAAATAGTCAACAATATAGACCCTAATGCTTATCAAGTTGAGACCACCTTTACATTTGGCTGGAGGGATACGGATGATGATGGAAATGACGAATATTTTCCTGGAGAAAATGGCACATATCAATTCATTGTTTTAGATGCTAACAACTGTTATGCAATATCAAGTCCGATAACTATTAATGATAATGGAGGCCTAACAATTGATACCATTGATGCGGAGCAACCTTCGTGCAGCGGTGATACGGATGGGGAATTGACCATTAATGTTTTAGGAGGCGTTGGGCCTTTTCAATACAGTATCAATGGAGGAACAAGCTATCAGCCTACCAATAACTTTGTTGGGCTATCTGCAGGAAATTATGATATTCGAGTATTGGATAATAGTGGATGTGATATTACACAACAATACGTATTGGATCAGCCTTTTCCTTTAAGTGCTTCAGCGGGTGTTTCAAGGGATGCAACTTGTGATCCTAATGGCGCAGAGGTCAGAATAACTAACGTAGTTGGTGGCAACGCACCTTATGAATATAGTTTCAATGGTGGAAGCACATGGAGTGCAAGTTCAACTGCTTTGTTGCCTCCCGGGGATTATACTGTTTTAGTTAGAGATGGTTCTTGTTCCTTTCCAATGAACGTAACAGTAGAAGGCTTGCCAACTCCTCCTAGTGTTTCTTTAACTCCTGAGGTGAATTATAATTGTGACGGTTCAGGAACGATTACGGCATCACCAAGTGAGCCGGGGTATGATTATCGTTATGCACTGGACGGGACTTTTAACACACCTGAGGACAACAATGTATTTACTAATGTAGCTCCGGGCACTTATACCGTTACTACTTATTACACATCACAGACACCGCCAACACCAAGTCTATTATTATCAGAAGATTTTGGCGTAGGAAACGGTACCATACCTAGTCCGGACACTATTGGGTATAATTATGAAGATCAAACCACAAGTACTGCCGGTGGTGGAGATACAAATAGAAATATTAATGATTTTCAATATAGCGTAACCAATAGTATTGTGGCACCCTTTGGAGCATGGGTAAATCCTAATGACCATACAAATCCAGCAGACCCTAACGGGCGCTTTCTGGTAATCAATGTTGGAACCCCTAGCCCGGGACAAATTATTTATACTAAGCCTATCAATGATGTAATTCCGAACAGACCATTAACTATAAACCTTTACATATTTAATCTACTTAATGGTTTAATTGGAAATACTCAATTAGACCCCGATTTAACTATAGAAATTAGAACTACCACGGGTGTGGTTATTCAATCTATAAGAACGGGACAAATACCAAAAAATACAGGCCCTGATGATTGGGAATTATTTTCTACAAATTTTGACCCAGGCGCCAATACAAATCTGGAATTTGTAATTCGTTCAGAAATTTCGGGTAATAGCGGAAACGACCTAGCGCTGGATGATATTGAAATATTTCAGGTTCCAGAAGTCTGCGAACTTTTTGTTACAACGCCTGTAACAGTTGAAGCTGGTAGAATATTTGGAAGCTCCTTTCAGGGCTCAACCAATGTTTCTTGTAATGGATTGTCAGACGGGACAATAACTTTTGCGGTCGAAAATTTTGATACGACTGCAGGTTTCGATTATTCGGAAGATGGAGGGACTACATGGATTAACTCTACCGTTTCTCCGGTAACGACCAGTCCAGTTTTCGGAGCAGGAAGCCAGACGGTCTTGATACGAAAAGCTAATGAAACAACGTGTACGACGTCAGTAGATCAAATAATCTCAGAACCTACAGTCTTGAATGTAACGGCTAATGTTACAACAGCATTAACCTGTACGAATGATGCTACTATTACGGCAAACGCTTCTGGTGGAACACCTACGTATACATATCAATTAGAAGATAACAGTGGAGGAGTCATTGGACTTTTTGATTTTGTGAATAATGGTAATAACCGTGTTTTTTCTGGTCTTTCGGATGGAACTTACGTGGTCAGAACTAGGGACGCAAATTCATGTGAAGAGACTACATCTTCAGTAACCGTCGCACCTTTAAACCCAGTTTCTTTTAGTGTTACAGAAACCACTTGTTACAGCGGTAGCAATAGCGCAAGCATTCAAGTGGATGTTACTAATGGTAATGGGGGATATCAGTTCAGGATTAATGCTGGCCCATGGTTAAGCCCTACTCCTTCATCCGCAATTACGTACACGTTTAGCGGACTTTCTAGCGGAACTTACGATATTGACGTGAGGGATCAATCTGGCTGTCCAATAGCGCTCGCAACGCAAACAGTTACTATAGAGCCCCAGCTAACAGTTTCCGCATCCGCGGCCAATATTTCTGCTTGCGACACGGATAGTGATATAGACATAACCGCTAACGGCGGTGATGGCAACTATGTGTACTCAATAGTTCCAAGCGGAAATACCCCAACGGATGCAAGTTTTAATACGACCAATCCCGTGACTGGTTTCACAGTTGGGAACTACGATGTTTATGTAAGGGATAATAACGGAGATACTATCAATGGCTTTTGTGAAGCTTCTTTTCCTATTACTTTAACACAAGACGCCCCTTTAAATTTCACTCCTACCCCCGCGGATGTTAGCTGTTTTGGAGGTTCCGACGGGGCTATTTCTATAGTAGTAAACTCTGGCGGACAAGCACCCTTCACTTATAGCATAGATAGTGGCACAAACTATAGTACAGGAACTAACTTCCCTAACCTTAGTGCAGGCACTTATCCAGTAAGGGTAAGGGACGCTAACTTATGTGAGTCAGCAATCCAAAACATAAACGTTGATGAGCCAAGCCAATTGGTTGCGGAAGCTATTCAAACATTAGATTATACCTGTGCGCAACTTGGACAAATTTCTATTGGAAGTGTAACGGCCACTGTAGGTGGTTCCGGAGACTATCAATATAGTATAAACGGTGGTGCGTGGACAGGAAGTACAACGGGAGGACATGTGTTTACGGACTTAAACAATGACACTTATTCAATTAGGGTCCGCGACGCAAATGCAACTGGCTGCTTTATTACCTTGCCGGATGTTGTGATAGATCCATTACCCATTGCGCCCATTGTAGATTATACAGTAGCGTACAATTGTGATGGAACTGGGAACATTACTATAACACCATTCGATGCCTCTTATATATATATTTTAGGTGGTGTCTCTCAGGGACCAGGAGCTGGAGCCGACACGTTTGGTAATATAGCGGTTGGCACACATACTTTGAGAGTTACATATAGCCCAGATTGTCATGTGGATACAACAGTAATTGTTGAGGACGGTAATGCTTTTGAAGCTTCCATCACAGCTTTTGAGAACTTGGACTGTAATGGCGATGCTTCTGGTAGTATATCCATAGATGCTGATAACTACGGTGCTGGCGGTTTTGAATATAGTGTAAACGGTGGCGGTTTTGTTGGTCCATTTACATCGGCTCAGACAATCACCGGCCTTAATGCACAAACCCATACTATTGTTGTTCAAGATGTAAATGATCCGACTGGATGTACTGTCCCGCTAAGTCAAGCGCTCACCGCGCCAGCCGCACTTGATGTGAGTGCCACTATAACGTCGGAGTTTACTTGTAACAATAGCGGCGCAACAATAACCGCCAGTACAACAGGAGGTACACCAACGTATCAGTATCAATTGGAAATCAGTGATGATGCAGACCTTACCGCACCTTACACATCTATTATTTCAGTAGAAAGGGCTTATCAGAACTCACCTATTTTTACTAACGTTTCATCAAACAATGCAGGTGAGAGTTATGTAATCCGCGTTAGGGATACCAATAATTGTGAAGATGTTATAGATAGCGCAATTACTGTAGTAGACCCTACACCAATTGTATTCGATGCAACACCTACGGCTTGTTATACAGGAAACAATGATGGTTCAATTCTTGTTGATGTAACTGCTGGTAACGGAGGTTACCAATTTAGAATAGATGGTGGCCCTTGGAGAACACCAACTCCTGCTACCGCTACCACGTTTTCGTTCCAAAATTTATCCAACGGGTCCTATGATATTGAAGTTAGGGATCAATTTGGATGTCCATTGGCATCAAACGTCCAAACAGTTTCTTTAGACCCTAACTTAAATGCAACTGTTGACGTTGTGGACATCAGCTCTTGTGCAGATGGTAGTATTACCGTAAATGCCACAGGTGGTGATGGAAATTTCGTCTATGCCTTCATGCCAACCGGCAACGTGCCCGTTTTAACGGACTTTGGAGCTTCCAATACTTTTGCCGTTACTACGGGGAACGATGGGGATTACGATGTCTTTGTTTGGGATAATAATGGAATTGACCCACATTGCCAGTTCATGGTCACCGAAACGGTTGAACCTGCGGTCACCTTGGCGTACACGGCAACACCGACCGCTCCCGAGTGTCATGATGGAACAGGTTCCATAGCTGTAAACATAACTGCTGGCGATAGTCCATATACTATTGAAATTATTGATTTGGATAATGGTGGGGCATCGGATCAGACTAATACCAATGTGGTAGCAACGACCCAGAACTATTTTAATCTTGGGACAGGGAATTATACGATTATCGTCACCGATGCAAACGGTTGTGACCGTACGGAAACTCCAGTGACGATTACCAACCCACTAGAACTTACGGCAGACATACAAGGCGAAGCCCCTGTAAACTGCGACCCTGACCCGAATTTATACGGCTTTACATTCATTAACTATCCTACTACGATAGGAACATTAGAATTTAGTGCGGATGGAGGTACTACTTGGCAATCTGGTGATAGCTTTGTGGGTGCGGCTTACTCCTCAGGTACAGAAGTACAGCCTTCTATTAGAACCGTATCAGGTACCACGGAGCTTTGTAGAACGGACCTTCCGCGTTATACCATACCTTTTCCGCTGGATGACCTGGATATTAGTATTTCTGCCATTATCGTGGATTGCAATGACCTTCAGGTTACCGTTCAGGGAACGGAAGGGTTAGCACCTTATGAATATACCTACTCGGAGAATCCTGTTAATTTTAATCCTGCGGCTGCAACTTGGCAGCCAGGGGGAACAGTTGATTCTGGGGGTAACACGGTTCCGGCCGGAGAAGGTAGTTTTGTATTTGCAGGATTAGTGCCAGGTAGGACTTACGTCTTTTATGTTCGTGATTCGAGCCCTTGTGTTAGGCAGAGTTCACAAAATGTAAATGCATTAGCTCCACCACCTGTTCAAATCTCGGCTGATGTTACACCTACATGCGATGGTTTAACCAATGGGCAAATTACATATACAGTCACAGAAACAACACTTGGTGAACTAGGAGGTTCTTTTGATTGGGATTTTTATCGATTGGATGATACGCTTCCAATTGGAGCACCAACACTCATAACATCAGGAACAGAGGCTGGTTTCACTTCTGGGGATACTTTTGTAGTACCAACTCCGGCAAGTCTGGGAACGGGAGACTACTTTGTGGAAATTAGGGGAGCTGCACCAAATAATTGTGTTATAGGTAGCGAAAATGTAGAAGTAGAACAATTAGACCCTATAACTTTTACGCCAAATGTACTTACACATATCACTTGTGCCGATTCAGGATTGGTCGAAATCCAGAATCCGAGAGGTGGAGGAGGAACATATACTTATACTCTAAGCAGCGCTAACTTTATTTCGGATATTGTTACCACGGATAATCCGGTAGAAGTGCCTATTTCTAACTTAGTTGATGTAACGGCAACACCTTTTAATGTGCTTGTGGAGATTGCGGATCAGTATAACTGTCCAGTGACCACTTTACCATCGCATACGGTCGCTATGGATATTTCCCAAAGCCCTACGATTACGAGCGTAACAACTACAAACTGTACCACCCCATTTGGCATTACGGTCAACGCCAGTGGAGGAGTTGCACCTTATCTATATTCCATCGATGGAGGAACATCTTACGTAAATAACGGAGGTATATTCAACAACGTAGCGGTAGGCTCATATGCAATTTCAGTTATAGACGCCAACGGCTGTACCGCTGCGGATACAGCGGGTATCTATCCTGCTTTGCAAGCAAGCGCAACAAATACAAAATTACTGGATTGTACAGTAGTAACTGTACCTAATCCATATGGCTCAGACGCAGTCATTACCATAGAAGCCACAGATGGCTCAGGCTCCTATGATTACGAAATTACAGGACCGGAAAATGAAATTAGAACAACACTATCCTCACCGGAAGAATGGACAACAGCTACACCAGGAACATATACTGTATCGGTTTACGACAATAATAGACCAACTTGTCCCGCTAGGATTTTTACAGTTGAGGTTCCAACTAGATTGGAACCTACAGTTAATACCATTGAAGCTACGGATGTAACTTGTAATGGAGATACTGATGGTACGATTACCATTTCTGCGGTAGACAATGCCATCGGACCTTATACCTTTGAGATAACTGATAGTGACGGCAGTGTTGTAAGTATTAATCCATCAAGCACAACGAATACTAGCGCCACTTTCACGGGACTAGCGCCAACAACTGGGGCAGGATATATAGTAACGGTTACGGCAGCTTCTTCTAATAATTGCCCTACTAACAGTGTGGCAATTCCAATTGGTGAGCCAAGTGCTATAGCGGTTACCATGAATACACCGGTAGAATTTGCATGTACCTCCGGAAACAACCAGAATAATGCAAGTATTTCTGTTCAAAGTGTAACAGGAGGCTCCAATACCTTTGTTCGCTACCAGTTTTTTAACAATCTAGATTTGGTTACTCCAGTACAAGATGGTGCTAATGACACCTATGTAGAGACTAACTTGGCGGGAGGTAATTATACAATTAATGTTTTTGATGACAATGGTTGTATAGGAACTGCAACGGCTAGTATTGCTCCATTTGATCAGTTATTACCAGCAACGATCACGGTTGATCAAACAATTTCTTGTATCACAGGTGAGAATATTACAATAAATGCTTTTGGTTCCATTACGGACTCTAGTACACCTGCCGGTCTTGCAAACTATGAGTTTAGAGAACTTCCTAGCGGTGTGTTTGGAGCTTCAAATACCTTCACGAATTTAAGTACTGGCACGCACAACTTTGAAGTTAGAAACATAAACACCAATTGCGTGGTTTCTATTTCACATACGGTGGGAGAACCAAATAATTTTGATATAACCGCAACAGTAGTCGATGTTGTTTGTGATGGAACAGATGGATCGGTTTCTTTTACCATAGACGACCCTATTAATCCATATGCCGGAGGCTTCTCATGGCAAATTTATAACTCGCAAGGCACGGTTGCCATAGGTGATGATGTTATTATTGCCGGTGCCAATGGAACCACTGTGAATGTTGGCCCTACAACTCCATTTGCGATTGGAGCTGGGGAGTACCGTGTTGATATTGTTCAAGACTCAAATCCAGATTGTACGGCAACGGAATTCTTTACTATTGCTGGTCCTAACGGGGCAATTACGGGTAACACCCAAGTACAGGAGGTTACTTGTACCTTAAATGATGGTATTATTGATGTTATAGATGCGCAAGGCGGATGGGGGGACTATACTTATTTTGTGGCTCCCACTACCGACCCAGCACCATTGGCGGGGGATTTTGTAATCAATACTAGATTTTCAGGATTATCCGGAGGAACAGCTCCAGGAACCGACTATCAAGTTTGGATTAAGGATCAGAATGATTGTATGCAAAGGCTTACAGATGTTAATCTGATAGACCCGACACCAATTACTGCAAGCCTTCAGATCAATCAAGCCAATTGTACGGACTTCTCAGGAGAAATTGAGGTAATTGGTACTATTGGAGGTCAAGGAAGTAACTACACATATCAACTATTGCGCAATGGAACACCTTTTGGACCATCGCAGGCAACCACAACTTTCAGTGGTTTAGGTGCAGGGTCTTATGAGGTTCAGATCTCGGACCAATGGACGTGTACTGCAACCACCACGGCAACGATACTGTATGACGTAATTGCACCAAGTGCAGATATTGTAAAGGCAATAGATTGTATTTCTGGAGGTTCCATTACAGTTTCGCAAACTGGAGGCTCGGGCACTTTTGATTATACCGTGACCTTCCCGGACGCGTCAACTCCACAACCACCAGTATTAGGAAGCGCATCTGCAACTTTTACCAACCTCACAATGGTGGGAGATTATGTATTCAGTATCACGGACACCGCTACTGGTCATACCTGTAGTACAACGGTAACCCAAAGGCTAGAGGACAGTGTGTTACCAAATCTTAGTATAGATACTTTTACAAATGTTACTTGTAACGGTGCAGATGATGGGACAATTAGTGTAAATGCCAATCCCGATAACGGTATAGGCCCATATACTTTCACCATTATTTCCGGACCAGGAAGTAGTGCAACCTTCCCGATCGCTGCCACAAGTAGCACAGCTGCGACTGCAGTTTTTGAAGGGCTTGAAGGTACAATTGCCGGAATAACCTATACAATCAGGGTAACGGCAGCAAACGGCTGTACGGAGGATATTAGTCAGGTTATTACACAACCAAACGTTATATCTAATGTGAATGCATCAGTTGTACAGTTTGCATGTACAACAGGCAATAATTCGGATGAAGCTACCATAACAATTGATGTTCCTTCCATTGCTGGCGGCTCTGGTAATTATGTTCGTTTTGAATTCATCAACACGACCACGGCCACTACAGTACAAGATGGGCCAAATTCGGTTTATGTAGAAACTAATTTTGCAGGAGGAAGCTACGATATCTTTGCTTACGATGAGAATGGCTGTAGAAATGTGGTGGCTACAACGGTTGCCATTACACCTTTTGTCGAAATAACGGATCCTGTAGTGAACGACCTTATTGGCGTGACTTGTAACCCAGGAAATGATGCTCAAATTCAAGTCGGTGTTACCGTAAATCCAAGTACAGCAACGCCTAATTTGGAGTATGAGGTTAACGGAATAAACGTAACTTATACAGGAAATAATACCACAGGCTTGTTTACCGGGTTGGGTTTTGGAAATTATAGTATTTCCATCACTAATTTGGATACAGGATGTGTTATCAATACAGTGCATGCTGTTGAAGCACCACCCGAAATGGATGTGGCTGCTACCAAGTTGACGGATGAGGAGTGTTTGAACAATGGCGTGGATGATGGAAGTTTTAGCGTTGCAATTTCAGATTATATCGGTACAACTTATACGTATCAAGTATTTGATTCAAGTAATAACCCAATTGTGGGACAATCTGGACCTGGTGATACAACTACACCATTAATTATTACAGATTTGCCCGGAGGAGCCTATTATGTAAGAATAACTCAGACTCAAGCACCCTTCTGTGTTGAGAATTCCAACGTAATAACTGTTATAGCTCCAGAAGTGCCAATAACGGCAGTAATTACGGAGCAAGCAAGTGTGAGTTGTTCCAATGACCAAGGAAGCTTGTTGGTTAACCCAGATGGGGGGCAAGGGCCGTATACAATTGTTTTGGACAATACAACAACGGGTCAGAACTACACTCAAAATAATGTGTCTGCATTTATTTTCACAAACTTGTCTGCGGGAGATTTTGACATTTTGGTGACAGATGCATATGGTTGTGATTATACGGATACTATTACTTTGGTAAGGCCTGATGATATTGTTGCATCCTTGACGGCAAGCACTCTGGTATGCTATGGTGATAATGATGCTTCAGTTACCGCCTCTTTAGGACCAAGAAATGTTACGCCCGTTTATCAATATCAGTTAAATGTTTATGTCGATATGACTACAACGACACCATTGCAAACGTCAGTTAGACAGTCATCAGATACTTTTAATGGACTTGGAGCTGGATTCTTCAGCGTAACTGTGACCGATGATAACGGATGTATGAGTGAAACGAACAGGCTTCAAATTATTGATCCATCTGAAGTTTCTGCCCAGCTAATACGTTTAAGCCCACTGACTTGTTTGACGGATGCCGTTTTGGAATTAACCGCAACAGGAGGAACAGGGCCCTACAGTTACAGTGTAGATGGCACTAATTATTTGCCCATGAATGGATTAAATGGGCCTAACACCCATGTATTTAATAATATCACAGCAGGAACTTATCGTTACTATGTTCGGGATAGTTTTAACTGTGCTTCGATTCTATCCAATGAGATTGAGGAAGATGTGATTGAGCCTTTGACTTTGGATGTGGATACCTCAGCAGCGTTCATAAACTGCACAGGAGAAAGCACGGCAATTATTTTTGCAGATGCCGATGGAGGTCTAGGAAACTACCTATACTCCGTTTATACAGATGTTTCCTTAAGCGTTGGTTCTAGAATTGCCGGTCCACAGGCATCTGGGGATTTTACAGGACTTGCATCGGGGACATATTATGTAGAAGTAATAAGTGAGGATTGTACCGTGAGTGCTGAGCAGGTAGATATTATTGAGCCTATCCCTTTGAGTTATACTGAGGAGGTTATTAACGTAAGCTGTTTTGGAGAAAATGACGGTAGTATTACAGTGGAATTGTCTGGTGGAGCGGGTGGATATCAATATGCGATTTCTCCAAACCTTAATCAGTTCGATACGGACAATACATTTACAGACTTGGCTCCCGGGAATTATGTAGTTATAGCGCAAGATCAAAACGGATGTTTTGAGCGATTGGAATATACAATTACAGAACCGTCGTTACTAACCGTAACCGCCACCACTTTGGATGAAACCTGTGTTGGAGATGAAAATGGCTCCATTACCCTGGAAGTTGCTGGTGGAACAGCACCCTACAGAACAAGTTTAAATTCTAATAGTGATATGGATTTCGTACAAGACCGATTGGTATTTAACGGATTGGCTAGTGGTAATTACTTGGTGTTTGTGCGTGACGCAAACGGTTGTGAGACTAACATCGTTTTAGATATTAATCCTGGTGTAAACTTGACCGCCTTGGTTGAACCGATTTACGAATGTTCAGGAGACACGCCGGACAACTATGTGAATATTACCTTGGAAGACCCAACGATTATTGGAGATGTACTCTATGCATTGGATTCAACGGACCCTGCTGATATGCAGTTAAACCCTGACTTCAGGAATACGGCTCCGGGGATGCATTATATTGCAATAGCCCATGCCAATGGTTGTGTTCAGACTTTCGATTTTGAAATTGAAGCTTTTGAACCTTTGACATTAACTCTAGAACAAAATAATATAAATGAAATTACAGCCCTTGCAGAAGGAGGCTTGGAAGGATACACCTTCTATTTTGGAGAAAGGGATAATGGAGATGACAATACCTTCATCATCAACAGGACCGACACGTATGTTGTTACAGTTGTTGATGAAAATGGATGTGAGGCCCAAGCAAATATTTTCATGGAATTTATAGATATAGAGATTCCCAATTTCTTTACCCCGGACGGTGATGGTCAGAATGATCGTTGGATACCAAGAAACATGGAGGCTTTCCCAGAAATACTAACCATCATTTTTGATCGTTATGGTAGGGAGGTATACCGCTTTGGATTGAATGATGAAGGTTGGGATGGTTTCTATCAGCAAAATGAACTCCCAACAGGAGATTATTGGTACCTGATTAAACTTAATGGAGAAGAAGATAATAGAGAATTCGTAGGCCATTTTACGCTTTACAGATAAAAACTTAACCTAAAAACTATGCGCAATAGACTATTGACCTTGGCCTTTTTGATAAGTGCCTTCGCCTTAAGAGGTCAGGAGCTTACCATTCCGCAGCTCTCACAATATCTGGCGGACAACCCTTTCGTGATGTCACCGACCTATGCCGGTATTGGTGACCATGTGAAAATTAGGGTAAATGGTCTTACACAATGGGTGGGTATTAAAGACGCACCGGACACACAGTCTTTAGCGGCAGATATGCGTATTGGTGAGAAATCGGGTATAGGAGCATTGCTTTATAACGATAGTAATGGCGAAACCAAACAGCGTGGGGCGCGAGTTTCTTTTGCCCACCACCTTACATTGGACAGGTACGACGATGAATTTCTGTCCTTTGGTTTATCTTACAATTTCAACCAGTTCCGAATAGATATCGAAAATTTTGATGCACTAGACCCCAGCGTGACGGATGATAGGGCAACTACAAACCACAATTTTGATGTTGGACTGCTCTACAGGTATGACAAGTTTTACATAAGTGCAAATGCATCTAACCTTTTAGATAAGGATCTTTCTGCGTTCAATCCCATTTTCGAACCCAATAGGCTTAGAAACTACTATTTATACACAGGGTATAGGTACACGAAGAATAAGAGTAGTAATCTAGAAATAGAGCCATCTATATTTTTTCAACTTTTCGAAAGTGATGGGCGTTCGGTCACAGATTTAAACGTGAAGTTCAGGTGGTACGATTTTGAGGATTATTATTATGCGGGGGTAACCTATAGGTTTTTGAACGACCAGATTGGAGATCCTTTATACATTGCACCTATAGCAGGTCTAAAGAAGAGTAATTTTTACTTTGGATATTCCTATCAGATTATTCTTAACGAAATCCTGGGATTCAGTTCGGGAACCCACGTGGTGACCTTAGGGGTAGATCTGTTCCAGGGTATCAGTAATTGTAGGTGTACCTATTAATATCCCGTTTCTTTGTTTTAAGTTTACCCAAATTTTATTCTTACCATGGGAACAGTTCATGTAGATAATATTAGGGTATACGCTTATCACGGTTGTCTTTCTGAGGAGACTATTATAGGAAGTAACTATTCGGTAAATGTTTCTGTTAAAACTAACCTCTCTAAAGCAGCCAGTTCGGATAAATTATCGGATACCGTAGATTATGTACATATTAATAGGATAGTCAAGGAAGAAATGGCAATTGCGTCTAAACTTTTGGAACATGTGGCTAAAAGAATAAGCGACCGTATCTTTTTAGAGATTGATTTAGTTAAAAAAACCAAAGTATGTGTTTCTAAAATAAACCCTCCTATTGGCGGTGATGTGGAAAAAGTGACAGTTTGTCTAAAATTTAATAGAATAGCTTGATATAGTTTTGTCAGACTTCAGCTTCATTTTATCTTTGTATAATAATATACGGCATTGTGGTCGAATTGGATAGACAAGGTCCCGCAAGGGCCTTTATGGTGGTTCGAGTCCACCCGATGCCTCTAAATTCCACTCAAAAATCTACCGAGGAATTACTAGTGGTATTTATTCCTCACCAACATTTCTTTTTAAGATTAAATTATTGCTTATTTTTAACGTCTTTAAAATGGCATCGTGGCCGAGTGGCTAGGCGCAGCTCTGCAAAAGCTTGTACAGCGGTTCGAATCCGCTCGATGCCTCTAGAAACCCTCCTTTTTGGAGGGTTTTGTTTTTTAAGCCATTGGGCAAACTTAAATTTAAAAAAAAAATAGGCTTTTCAGCTCTGTAACAGAAATACAAGAAAAATAGCAGGAACAAAATATACCGCTATGGTCTTCGCCCCCTCATAATCTTTGGCCATACGTTGTCCAAAAAGCAACATTAGCAAGGCCAAACAGGAAAGAATGGCACCATAAAAGGCCATAGTGCTGTTACCTAGAATAAGGAGTTGGTATATTCCAACAATACAAAGCGCTCCTGCAGCCACTTCAACAATAAGTACAGTACCCAACAAAGCGGGAACCAAATTTTTTAAGGGAGTTTCTGCAAAATGTCCTTTAAGCCATGCTAAATTACCTTGCCAGTCATATACTTTGTCAATACCACTTTGCAAAAAGGTAATAATCAGGAATAGAAGGAGTAGAATTTCCGTAGCGCTTTTTAGAAGGGTTTCCATATAAAGTTTTTTAATTAGAAGAACATGTTTTCTATTCTGTTGCCAAAGTACTTGCTTTTTTGTGAAGTAAACGGGTTAGCTTTATCGACAGATCGGTAAAAATTATTTTTGCGTTTCCATTTCGTTCTACATGATATATAGCACGTTCCAATTCTTCGGTTATTTCTACAATATTGTTCTCGTGGACAAAAGGGGCAAAATTCTTTAATTTAAAACCATCGGCATGAATTTTCATATATGCTAATTCTTCGGCACCATAATTAATAAGTAATGCTTGTCTCATAACCATGATACAGTAATTCAAGAACTTTTTTTGTGTTTCTCTCCCTGTCCTGGCCAACTCTTCACTCCAAAGAATAAGTTCATGAATAGCAGCTTTATTCCCCTTAGCCTTAAAAGCACTTCGGACCCATTGTACGAACCATTTTTCAAAGATTAAATCTTCTGAGTCGTTATTTAATAGATCCAGTGCCTTGTTAAAGTTCCCGTTTGCCTCGTGTGCTATGCGGATCGCTTCTTGTTTGGAGCCTCCTTTTTTGATTAGGGCACTGGCTATGGCATCTTCGGACAATGGTGGAAAATGTAATACTTGACATCTGGATTTGATGGTCTGTATAATTTGTTCCGCATCTTCACAAAGAAGAAGAAATACTGTTTTGTCCGGCGGCTCCTCAATTAGCTTTAAAAGTTTATTGGAGGCAGATGCATTCATTTTTTCGGCCATCCATATCAACATAACTTTATAACCTCCTTCGTAGGACTTCAATGAGAGTTTTTTAACAACATCCAGTGCTTCGTCAACCCCGATCTGCCCCTGTTTTTTTTCAATGTCAATCAATCTATACCAATCAAATAGATTTCCGTAGGGCTGTTCGACCATAAATTGCCGCCATTCTTGCATATAGTGATTGCTTACGGCATGTGACTTTACCTTGTCTGAATTGGCAACAGGAAAGGCGAAGTGAACGTCTGGATGTGAAAAAGAATTGAATTTAAGATTACAGGAAGAATTACCTCCCTCATTCTCACCACCTACATTACCGCATACTACATATTG
>JBARUM010000371.1:0-24606 GCA_049645725.1 Maribacter sp. | reverse complement strand
ATAATTTTTGCTTCGGATAGCACGGGAACCAGGACCAATACAAATATATATTTGGCGCCAAAACCAAAATATTCTTTAGGAAGTAATTTTGAGGTTAGTCGGTCTAATATAAGGCGATTAGGTGTAGGGGTCGGAGCTTCATTGCTTATCAGAAATATTTTTAAAGGTGCTGAAAACCTTAGCATATCAGCAGATGGCGCCTTTGGATTACTAAGTAGTTCTTCTTTTCAGGAAGATTACTTTTCGGAACTCGGAGGAGAAATAACATTGGATTTTCCCAGGATCTGGTTTCCCTTCATAAATACTTCCAAACTAATTCCTGACTATACTTTGCCCAAGACAAGAATCGCTATTGGTACTAGTTTCCAGAAAAATATTGGTTTGGACAAACAAACCTTTAACACTACACTTGGTTACAATTGGACACCGAATGAATTTAAAAAGAATACGATAGAGCTACTAAATATTCAATTTGTTAGGAATGTTAACCGCAATCGTTTTTTTAATGTATACCGCACTACTTTTGAACAATTAGATGAAATCGCCGACACCTATCAAGACAACCCATTATTAGTTGATTTTTTTGAAACACCGGAAAATGGGACAGAACCGATTTTAATTATCCCAGCTGGAACAACAGGCTTTATCAATGCTGTTCAAGACAGAAGCATTTCAACTACGACTACAGATTTTAATGAGGTTTCAAGGATTGAAGAACGCCGGGTAAGGCTCACCGAGAACAACCTTATTTTTGCGAGCAATTATACTTTTAATAAAAATAATAGAAACGGTATTGCGGACAACAACTTTTATCAATTTCGCTTAAAATTAGAAAGTGCAGGCAACCTTCTTTCAGGTTTGTCAAATATTATTCCTTTCAACGAAAATGATGAAAGTCAACTTTTAGTTTTTGGAGTCCCCTTCTCCCAATATGTAAAAACGGAGTTTGATTTTGTAAAATACTGGGACCTTTCTCGGTCAAATGTTCTGGCTGCAAGAACATTTATTGGTATTGCTATCCCGTATGGAAATTCTAACAACATTCCTTTCGTACGAAGTTACTTTGGCGGTGGATCTAACGATAATAGAGCCTGGTTCCCCTATTCTTTAGGACCTGGTGCCACTTCTGCCGTTAATGATTTTAATGAAGCAAACCTTAAACTGGCGTTTAACTTGGAATATCGCTTTCCTGTTGTTGGCAATATCAATGGTGCCATCTTTGCGGATGCAGGAAACATTTGGAACGTTTTTGATGATGTTGAAGATCCCGATGCTACCTTTAATGGATTCTCCTCTCTTAAGGACATTGCACTTGGTTCCGGGTTTGGATTACGATACGATTTTACCTATTTTCTCTTCCGATTGGATTTAGGTTTCAAAACTTACAATCCAGCAGAAATACAATCTAAAAGATGGTTCAGAGATTATAATTTTGCTAATTCCGTATTGCAAATAGGCATCAACTATCCTTTCTAAATCTAATTGTTTTATTACTTTTGTTCCACATTTTTCGATTAACCAAATAGACTGAAACAGTATGGCCCACAATATAAAGCCTGGTGTAGCCACCGGAGATGAAGTACAAGCAATTTTTAATTATGCAAAAGAAAAGGGGTTTGCGCTGCCCGCAGTTAATGTAATAGGTTCTAATACCATTAATGGGGTATTGGAGACCGCAGCTAGCCTTAATGCCCCTGTAATTATCCAATTCTCCAATGGAGGAGCACAATTCAACGCAGGCAAAGGACTTTCTAATGAAGGCCAGAATGCAGCCGTACAAGGAGCTATTGCCGGTGCAAAGCACGTACACCAATTGGCCAAAGCTTACGGAGCAACCGTAATCCTTCATACCGATCACTGTGCAAAGAAACTTTTGCCTTGGATAGATGGTCTATTAGAAGCCAGTGAAAAACATTATGCCGAAACCGGAAAATCTTTGTTCAGTTCGCATATGATAGATCTTTCTGAGGAGCCAATAGAGGAGAATATTGAGATTTGTAAGGAATATCTTGAGCGAATGAGCAAAATGGATATGACTTTGGAAATAGAACTTGGAATCACAGGAGGTGAAGAGGATGGCGTTGACAATTCGGATGTTGATGACTCTAAGTTATATACTCAACCTGAAGAAGTAGCTTACGCTTACGAAGAACTATCAAAAGTTAGTCCCCGTTTCACGATTGCTGCCGCTTTCGGTAATGTACATGGGGTATATAAGCCAGGAAACGTAAAACTTACGCCCAAAATATTAAAGAACTCTCAGGAACATATTTCTGAAAAATACGGAGTAGAACATAACCATATCGATTTTGTTTTCCATGGTGGTTCCGGCTCCACGGTCGAGGAAATAAGAGAAGGAATAAGCTACGGCGTAATAAAAATGAATATTGATACAGATTTACAATATGCTTTTCTATCCGGGGTAAGGGATTATGTTCAAGACAATAAAGATTTTCTACAATCACAGATAGGAAACCCTAAAGGTGCCGATGAGCCGAACAAGAAATTTTATGACCCAAGAGTTTGGTTAAGATCCGGTGAAACGGCTTTCGTTGAAAGACTTAAAAAGGCTTTTGAAGATTTAAATAATGTAAACACGTTATAATTCCCTTAGAACACTAACTTTTAAAATGGAAAATATGACGACTTGGTTTAAGAGAAAGGAAAAAGGAATACAAACTTCCACCGAAGAAAAAAAAGACACCCCTAAAGGACTTTGGTACAAATCTCCTACCGGTAAGATTGTTGAGTCAGACGATTTGGCTAAAAACTTTTACGTAAGCCCAGAAGATGACTATCATGTTAGAATTGGTAGTAAGGAGTACTTTGAGATTCTTTTTGACGACAACAAGTTCACGGAGTTAGACCCTAAACTATCTTCAAAAGATCCATTGAAGTTTGAGGATACTAAAAAATATAGTGATCGTTTAAAAGCAGCTCAGAAAAAAACAGGTCTGAAAGATGCTGTAAGAACCGCCGTTGGAAAGTCATTAGGAAAGGATATTGTAATTTCATGTATGGATTTTACCTTTATAGGCGGGTCTATGGGTAGTGTCGTAGGGGAAAAGATTGCCCGTGGTATAGACTATGCCATAAAAAAGAAAATGCCGTTTGTAATGATATCAAAATCAGGTGGTGCTAGAATGATGGAAGCAGCCCTTTCCCTAATGCAGTTGGCAAAAACCTCTGCCAAATTAGCTCAATTAGCAGATGCTGGAATACCCTATATTTCTTTATGTACCGACCCAACAACTGGTGGTACTACAGCCTCATACGCCATGTTGGGGGATATAAATATTTCCGAGCCAGGAGCATTGATCGGTTTTGCGGGGCCGAGAGTAGTAAAAGAAGCAACAGGGAAGGAACTACCTGATGATTTCCAAACGGCAGAATTTCTTTTGGAACACGGGTTTTTAGATTTTATCTCCCATCGTAGGGATTTAAAAAAGAAAATAAATCTTTATATTGATTTGATCCAGAATAATCCAGTTAGGGCTTAATAATATCACGACAAATGAAGCTGGCCATAAAATCAAACCTAATTATACTGATTTTATGGCTTTCTTGTTGTGCATCAGATGGTACGCATAGCGAAGAGGAAGCTATGAGCAACAAAGTTAGTGTCATTGAAGTCGGAATTACAGGAGAAGAAAACACCTATACGTTTAGTGTTACGCTAAGAAGTCCAGATACTGGATGTGAACAATATGCGAACTGGTGGGAAGTTATTGATTTAGAAGGAAACCTATTATATAGAAGGATTCTTGCACATAGCCATGTAAACGAACAACCATTTACGCGTTCAGGCGGCACCATTAATATAACCAGTGAAACCGTAGTTTACGTTAGGGCACATATGAACAATTTAGGCTATGGTTCTACAGCACTAAAGGGAAGTGTGACATCTGGTTTTAGCAAGGCAGAATTGAAGACAGATTTTGCTATAGCGCTGGAAACACAGGAACCATTACCAAACGAGTGTGCTTTCTAACAACTTTTACTATTCTTTAGTAAGAAAATTAGCGATAAATAGTTATATTTGCGCCCTGATTGAAAATCAGTCAGATACATAAAAATCATTTAAAATAATATTGGAATGTATTTAACCAAGGAAGTAAAAGCCGAAATCTTTAAGAAGCACGGCGGAAAAGCGGAGAACACGGGTTCTACAGAAGGGCAGATTGCCTTGTTCACGCACAGAATTAATCACTTAACCGGTCACCTGAAAAATAATCACAAGGATTATAACACGGAAAGATCATTGGTAAAACTGGTAGGTAAAAGAAGAAGCCTATTGGATTATATGATCAAGAAAGACATTGTTAAGTATCGTGAACTTATCAAAGAATTAGGTATTAGAAAATAAATTAAAAAGTGGGATGGTTAGCCATCCCACTTTTTTTAAATTACTTCAAGTCTAAGAAGCTAAAAAAGACAAACACAAAAAGCTACACATAGTTTTTCATTGGTCTAGTGTCATCGACACATACAACAACGCAACCTTCCGGTCTCAACATCCGGATGACCATTGTTTAACAAAATCCCGTATGAACGGGTACTAAATCAATTTTATGATTCCAAAAGTATTTAAAGAGGTCATAGACCTTGGCGATGGAAGAGAAATTTCTATCGAAACCGGAAAATTGGCAAAACAGGCACACGGCTCTGTAGTTGTGCAATCCGGAAAATGTATGCTATTGTGTACGGTAGTTTCCAACTACGAACAAAAAGACTTGGATTTTCTTCCACTTACGGTAGATTATCGTGAAAAATTTGCAGCCGCCGGACGTTACCCAGGTGGTTTTTTCAAAAGAGAAGCAAGACCAAGTGACGGTGAAGTATTGACTATGCGTTTGGTAGATCGTGTTCTACGACCACTTTTCCCAAAAGATTATCATTCTGAAACCCAAGTGATGATTCAATTAATGTCGCATGATGATGACGTTATGCCGGAAGCAATGGCAGGTTTGGCTGCATCTGCGGCAATTCAATTATCGGATTTCCCGTTTGAATGCGCTATTTCTGAGGCTCGCGTTGGCCGTGTTAATGGTAAATTCATCATTAACCCCACAAGAGCTCAATTAGCGGAATCTGACATTGATATGATGATAGGTGCCTCAGCGGATTCCGTAATGATGGTTGAAGGAGAGATGGATGAAATCTCTGAAGAAGAAATGGCGGATGCTATCAAATTTGCCCATGAAGCCATTAAGGTGCAATGTGCAGCTCAATTAAGATTAGCCGAGGCTTTTGGCAAAAAAGAAGTACGGGAATACCCGGAAGAGCGGGAAGACGAAGATCTTGCAAAAAAGATACACGATATGGCGTATGATAAAGTCTACGCAATAGCAAAAGCAGGTTCTGCCAAGCACGAAAGAAGCGAAGCATTTTCAGCAATCAAAGATGAAATAAAAGCTACTTTTTCTGAAGAAGAATTAGAAGATTTTGGAGGTTTGGTTTCTAAATATTATCGCAAAGCCGAAAAAGCAGCGATTCGCGACCTAACCTTAAATGAAGGTTTGAGATTGGATGGGCGTAAAACTGACGAGATTCGTCCTATTTGGTGTGAGATTGATTATTTGCCTTCTACACATGGTTCTGCAATATTTACACGTGGGGAAACGCAAGCATTGGCTACAGTTACTCTAGGTACATCAAGAGATGCAAATAAAATAGATATGCCGTCTTTTGAAGGTGAGGAGAATTTCTATCTGCACTACAACTTCCCTCCTTTTTGTACGGGAGAGGCAAGACCTATTAGAGGAACTTCACGTAGGGAAGTTGGTCATGGTAACCTGGCGCAACGTGCACTCAAAGGCATGGTCCCCGATGATTGCCCTTACACGGTTCGTGTTGTTTCCGAGGTATTGGAATCTAATGGTTCTTCGTCTATGGCTACAGTCTGTGCTGGTACAATGGCAATGATGGATGCCGGTGTTCAATTGAAAAAACCAGTTTCTGGTATAGCAATGGGATTGATTTCTGACACTGATTCTGGCAAATACGCGGTTCTTTCCGATATCTTAGGTGATGAAGATCACTTAGGAGATATGGATTTTAAAGTAACGGGTACTGCAGATGGAATTACTGCTTGCCAGATGGATATTAAAGTAAAAGGATTGTCGTACGAAATTTTAGTGAATGCTTTGCAGCAAGCTAGAGCGGGTCGTTTACACATTCTTACCAAATTAACGGATACAATCGCTGAACCAGCTGCAGATGTGAAACCACATTCTCCGAAAATGGTTACACGTACTATTCCGAATGAATTCATTGGTGCCCTTATTGGACCTGGTGGAAAAGTGATTCAAGAGCTTCAAAAAGAAACAGGAACTACTATCGTAATCAATGAAGACCCTGTAACAGAAGAAGGTATTGTTGAAATCTTAGGTACGGATCAAAATGGTATTGATGCTGTTTTAGCAAAAATCGATTCTTTGATGTTCAAACCTAAAATGAACGAGTCGTATAAGGTAAAAGTAATTAAAATGCTTGATTTTGGCGCTGTAGTAGAATATCTTGATGCTCCTGGCAATGAGACCTTATTGCATGTATCTGAATTGGCATGGGAACGTACAGAAAATGTCTCTGATGTTGTTAATATGGGAGATGAATTTGAAGTGAAGTATTTGGGTACGGATCCAAGAACACGTAAGGAGAAAGTTTCTCGGAAAGCTTTATTGGGTAAACCAGAGGGTTATGTTGAAAGACCACCAAGAAACAACGATAAAAATCGCGGTGGAAGAGATGACAGACGTGGTGGAAGAGATAACCGTGATCGCAAACCGAGAAGGGATTAGTATGCTCTAAATATATAATGAAAGCCTCAATTCTAGAATTGAGGCTTTTTTATGCGGTTAAACGTAAAAACGGACTTTTTTTTCACTCATTTGTAACATTCCAAACTTTTTTACGTATAAGTATATGCAGTCTATGCAAATTGAACTTAATTTACTTTAATGAGACAGCTTAAGATTACAAAACAGGTCACTAACAGAGAGACCGCATCTTTGGACAAGTACTTACAAGAAATTGGAAAAGTTGACTTGATCACCGCAGACGAAGAAGTAGAATTGGCACAACGTATCAAGGCAGGCGATCAACTCGCTCTTGAAAAACTAACAAAAGCCAACCTTCGTTTCGTAGTATCAGTTGCTAAGCAGTACCAAAACCAAGGCCTTACTTTGCCGGATTTAATCAACGAAGGAAACTTAGGGTTGATTAAAGCGGCACAACGTTTTGATGAAACCCGTGGTTTCAAATTTATCTCTTACGCCGTATGGTGGATTCGTCAATCTATCCTGCAGGCCTTAGCCGAGCAATCACGTATTGTTCGTTTACCATTGAACAAAATTGGTTCAATAAACAAGATTAATAAAACTTTTGCCTTTTTAGAGCAAGCGCACGAACGCATGCCTTCTGCTGAAGAAATTGCAAAAGAATTGGATATGACCGTTGCAGATGTAAAACAGTCATTGAAAAATTCTGGGCGTCACGTATCAATGGATGCTCCTTTAATCGCTGGTGAGGATTCAAACCTATATGATGTATTGCGTAGCGGTGAATCTCCAAACCCGGATCGCGAATTGCTACATGAGTCGCTTCGTACGGAAATTGAGCGTGCTTTGGAAACATTAACGCCAAGAGAAGCGGATGTTATCCGATTATACTTTGGTCTTGCTGGTCAGCATTCAATGACTTTGGAAGAAATTGGAGAAACTTTTGACCTTACAAGAGAAAGAGTTCGTCAAATAAAGGAAAAAGCAATTAGAAGATTAAAGCACACATCTAGAAGTAAAATTTTAAAAACCTATTTAGGTTAATACAAAGAATAAATTACACGTTAAATATTCCTTAAATTGGAAATTTGGCATATTAGTTGTAATTTTAACAGCAACAACAGTTTATCATGACTGTTCGTTTTTTGATTGATGAATAAACTCCGGCTGATTACCGGAGTTTTTTCATTTTAAGTGATACTCATACTAATTTAAGGTGATATTAAAAAATTATGATTACCGCGTAAAACATGAATAAAGAACAACCCAACAATCCTTTGCATGGTGTAAAGTTGATACAGATATTGGAATACCTTACACAAAACTATACATGGAAAGACCTAGCGGACCACGTAAACATTAACTGTTTCAAAAGCAACCCATCAATAAAATCCAGCTTAAAATTTTTAAGGCGGACTCCTTGGGCACGGGAAAAGGTTGAGTAATTGTATTTAAAATCAATTCAAAAATAATGGGATTTAACATTGTTCTCATTGAACCAGAAATCCCCAATAATACGGGCAATATAGGACGTTTAGCCCTGGCGAGCGGATCACATCTGCATTTAGTAAAACCCTTTGGATTTGAATTGAGTGACAAAAGACTAAAGCGTGCCGGGTTGGATTATTGGCACCATATTTCATTAACCATATACGAAAACCAGACTGAATTCTTTAAAACTAATGCTCAAAAAAAAATGGTGTTTTTCTCTTCACACGGCAAAAGAGACCATTGGTCAATTGATTATGAAGATGATATGTTTTTGGTATTTGGCAAGGAATCAACCGGGTTAGAAAAGAATCTTCTAAATTCTGAGGACAATGTAGTAGCCAAAATTCCATTGAAAAGCAAAGAAATCAGAAGTCTTAACCTAGCAAATGCCGTATCTATTGCTGTGTACGAAGGTTTACGTCAGCTATCCTTATAGGATTTGGAGTAGTCCTGTTATTAATTATTCGAGCCCTTATAAACAATCTCTTCGTCATAATACACATCACGACATCAGGTTGTAGGGAGTCCATAAACAGTCCTGCTAGATACTATACTTTTCAAAATTTTAAACTTCATTCGGCTTAGCATGCAATAATTAAGAATAAGGATGCGAAGAAATGGGTAAAATATATTATTTTAATACTTCTTAAACCGAAGAATTATAACAGCACCGTTTAAAAACTAAAAAATGCAAAAGAACCTTCTGCTACTATTTATTTTACCAACTATTTTATTTTTCACCAACCTACAAGGCCAACAAAAAAAATCATTATCCCAGAAAATAGAAACAACGATACCTTCGAGTTTTTATGAAGGGCTGGAATGGCGCAATATTGGTCCAAATCGTGGAGGACGCTCTTTGGGATGTGCCGGCAGCCCTGGAAGGCCGAACGAGTACTATTTTGGAGCAACTGGTGGTGGATTATGGAAAACGGTTGACGGAGGCACTGAATGGAAAGCAGTTACCGATGGTCAAGTTACCAGCTCCTCGGTTGGTGCCGTAGCTGTGGCAGAGACTAATCCTGATATTGTATACATTGGTATGGGCGAAGTGCAATTGCGCGGAAGTATCACTCAAGGCGATGGGGTCTATAAAACAAAAGATGGTGGGAAAACATGGCGCCATTTAGGCTTAAAAGAAACCCAAGCAGTAGCACGGATCAGAATCCACCCCACCAATCCGGATATTGTTTATGTTGCCGCTTTAGGCCACCCCTATGGGGATAATGAAGAAAGGGGTGTTTTTAAAAGTACGGATGGAGGAAATAACTGGGAGAAAGTATTATACGTTAGTCCAAAAGCAGGAGCGGTAGACCTTATCATTGACCGTAACAATCCAAAAATACTTTATGCCAGTACTTGGGAAGTTCAGCGAAAGGCTTGGAAAATGTGGGGAGGCGGAGGTGATTCCAAGCTTTGGAAATCCAATGACGGTGGCGACACATGGACCGACTTGACCAGTAATACCGGAATGCCCGCACCGCCGATAGGAAAAATTGGGGTTACCGTTTCTCCAGTGGACTCCAATCGCGTTTGGGCTATAGTTGAAGCAAATGAAGGTGGCGTATTTCGTTCCGATGATGCAGGGAAGACATGGGAGCGCACTAATGAAGAACGTAAATTAAGACAAAGAGCCTTTTACTATTCAAGAATATATGCAGACCCTTGGGACAAGGAAACAGTGTACTGTTTAAATACTGGATTTTACAAATCTACAGATGGTGGAAAAACGTTTGATACCACTATAAAAGTTCCGCATGGAGATAATCATGACCTGTGGATAGACCCTAATAATCCTGATAGAATGATAAATTCAAATGACGGTGGTGGTAACGTGAGTATGAATGGTGGCGAGAGCTGGACAGAACAAGATTATATTACAACACAATTGTACCATGTAATGACCACCAGTGATGTTCCCTATCATGTAGCCGGAGCACAACAAGACAATAGCACACTTGCCATTCCAAGTGACGGATGGGAACACATGCAGGCTAGAGGACCTAACCATGGATGGTATTATCCAGTAGGTGGTGGCGAAAGTGGTTGGATTACCCAACATCCAGAAAAGAAAGATGTTTTCTATGCCGGGAGCCAAGGTGCGCTCTTAACACGTTATGACCGCAGTAATGGTCAGACTAGGGATATTCAAGTATATCCAAGATTCTTTTCCGGAGAGCCAGCGAGTGCATTACCAGAACGTTGGCAGTGGACATTCCCCATTATGTTCGCTCCACAAGATTCTAAAGTCATGTATACCTGTTCCCAACATGTTTGGAAGACCACCAACGACGGGCAATCCTGGGAAAAGATAAGCCCAGATTTAACCTACGCAGATCCCGAGACTTTAGGAAAAACAGGAGGTGTTATTACCATGGACATGAACGGACCGGAAATTTATGCTACAGTTTTCGCTTTGGCACCATCGGCTCATGATATCAATACCATTTGGGCAGGCTCCGACGATGGGAAAATTCACATTACAAAAGATGGAGGAAAGAATTGGGAAGACATCACTCCAAAAAATCTTCCGAAATTCTCGCGGGTCAGCATTATTGATGAATCAATTCATCGACCTGGAACATTATTTGTAGCCGCAAATAGATATCAAGTGGATGATCGCCAACCTTATGTTTTCAAAACCCATGATTATGGTAAAACATGGACCAAGATTATTAATGGAATAGAAGATGGCCATTTTGCAAGAGCGGTTCGTGAGGATCCGGTTCGTCAGGGATTATTGTTTTTAGCCACGGAACATGGTGTATATTTCTCTATGAATGATGGCGCACAATGGCAAAGTTTGCAATTAAAACTTCCTGATACCCCTATCCGTGATTTAGTTATTAAGGACAATGATGTGGTCTTGGGTTCCCATGGTCGCGGTTTTTGGATATTGGATGATATTCAACCACTCAGACAATATACGAACGGAATGAAGGATCAGCCAGCAGTCCTTTTTAAACCTACCGATGCTATAAGAGGTATTACTGAGGCCTCTGTTCAATATTACCTCAAGGATCAACAAGACACTATTACTTTTGAGGTATTGGACGCCAAAGACAACCTCATTGATACTTTTACGGGGAGTAAACCAAAATATGAAGAAGATCCGGATATTCCCTGGTGGAAAAAAGGAGGTTCTACCAAACCAACAACGGCAAAAGGCTTAAACACCTTCACATGGGATTTACGCTATACGGGAGCAACGGAGTTTGACGGAATGATTATTTGGAGCGCCATGCCAACAAGAGGTCCAAAGGCACCGCTTGGAGACTATAAAATACGGATGAAAATTAAAAATTATGAGAAAGTTTATCCTTTTTCTATCGTTATGGATCCTAATTTAAAAGGAATTACAAAAGAGGACCTTGACGAACAATTTGAACTGGCTAACAAAATAATGCAGAAAACTACAGCCGCCAACAATGCAGTAATTAAAATACGTGAGATTAAGAAAAAAATAGAAAATGCAAAAGGGAATATTTCTAGTGAAGATTATAAGAAGACCATAAATCCGTTCCTTGAAAAAATATCTGATGTAGAAGAAGTATTGTACCAAGTAAAAAATCAATCGGGACAGGACCCATTGAACTTTCCTATTAAATTAAATAATAGGTTGGCGTCCTTAAGGCGAAGTATGGAAAATGGAGATGCAAAGCCAACCGATGGGGCGTATAAGGTTTTTGATGAACTTTCGGCAGAGCTGAAAGCTCACCTAAGCAATCTTGATGAGAATATAAGGCAAAACAAGTCAGAAGTCAATACGATTTTAACAGCCGCCAAGGGAAACGAAATTGAATAAGGGTTATAAACAGATTCTCCCTCCCGGTTAAAAAAGAAGGTATCTATTGCTTACTTTTGTAGTGAATGAGCATTTAAAATTTATGAATACTACAAAAATAGCCCCTTCTCTATTGGCAGCTGATTTTGGAAATTTACAGCGTGACGTTGAAATGATAAACAATAGCACTGCAGATTGGCATCATATTGATGTCATGGATGGTGTCTTCGTACCAAATATATCTTACGGAATGCCTGTTATGAAGGCCATAGCAAAGTATGCAACCAAACCTTTGGATGTGCATTTGATGATTGTAGACCCAAATCGTTACATCAAAACTTTTGCCGAATTAGGAGCTAGCATACTCAGTGTACATTACGAAGCTTGCACACATCTTCATAGAACCTTACAAGCTATTAAAGCAGAAGGTATGAAAGCTGGTGTAGCATTGAATCCGCATACCAGTGTTCAATTACTCGAGGACACGATTCAAGATATTGATGTTGTTTGTATGATGAGTGTAAATCCAGGTTTTGGAGGTCAATCGTTCATTGAAAATACCTATGACAAAGTGAAAGCCTTAAAAAAAATGATTATAGCCAAGGGTACCAAAACACTTATTGAAATTGATGGTGGTGTTACCTCCACCAACGCCAAAAAATTGGTAGAAGCAGGAGCCGATATTCTCGTAGCAGGAAGTTTTGTTTTTAATAGCGATAATCCAACAAAAACCATCCAGGAATTAAAAGAAATTGTAGGCCAATGAAAACATTGGACCTTATCATCGTTGGTGGTGGACCTATCGGCATTGCTTGTGGTCTGGAGGCACAGAAAAGAGGACTAACCTATGTAATCCTTGAAAAAGGTCCTATAGTAAACTCCCTTTTCAATTACCCTAATAACATGCAATTTTTTTCTTCTTCGGAAAAATTAGAAATTGATAATATACCGTTCATCAGCAAAGAAGCCAAACCCAAAAGAGATGAGGCTTTGGAGTATTACAGAAGAATAGTTACCAACAATAAATTAAACATTCAGCTATTTGAAAAGGTAACGGAACTTATAAAAAATGGAAACCTTTTTCAGGCAATTACTACCAAGAATACCTATATCGGCAAAAACGTGGTTCTTGCCACGGGCTTTTATGACCTGCCGAACTTATTGAATATTCCTGGCGAAGATTTATCAAAAGTGAGTCATTACTACAAAGACCCACATTACTATGCTGGACAAAAAGTAGCGATAATCGGTGCAAGCAACTCGGCCATAGACGCTGCTCTTGAATGTTGGCGAAAAGGTGCCGAAGTTACCCTCATTATTCGTGGCTCCGAAGTAGGACAGCGTGTAAAATATTGGGTTCGCCCAGATATTATTAACCGTATTAAAGAAGGTAGTATTAAAGCTTATTACAATACTACGGTTAAGGAAATAAAGCCGACGGAAATTATTCTGAATACAAAAGACGGCCAGGTAAAACTAGCCAATGATTTTGTTTTAGCGCTTACCGGGTATATGCCCAATTTTGAATTTTTGGAGCAGCTTGGTATTGAACTATCCGAGGATGAAAAAAGATTACCCAATTACAATCCAGAAACTATGGAAACCAATATTAAGGGACTTTACCTAGCAGGGGTTATTTGCGGCGGCATGGAAACCCATAAATGGTTTATTGAGAATTCCAGAATTCATGCAGAAATGATTGTCCAGAATTTAATTGAAGATAAATAACAAGTTTATTTATCCTTCGCTTGGATTAATCTAGCAAAATTATAACTAGCACTGACAAGGTTTTGATAACTGTTACTCAAAGCATCCTCAAGACTGGAAACATTACTTAAAATAGAAGACACATATTGCAACCCTATATTTTCCTGTTGCTCAGGTGATAATGCTACTGCGCCACATAGAGCGGCAACAGGAATATTTTGCTTACTAGCAGATTCAAGAACTCCCGCAATGGTTTTTCCCGATATGGTCTGATTATCCAACTTACCTTCTCCAGTCACTATCCAATCTGCATTGGTTATGGTTTTATCAAAATCTGCTAGTTCTTTAATCAAATTAATTCCTGACGTTAGGTCGGCATTCAGAAAAGCTACCGCACCACCTCCTACTCCACCTGCAGCACCAGAACCGGGAATCTCCTGTACGTTACTATTAAAATCTCGTTCTAGAATTCTTGCAAAATTTTCTAAACCCCAGTCCAATAATTCTACTTCATCCAAACTGGCACCTTTTTGGGGTCCATAAATATATGCCGCTCCATCTTTACCATAAAATGGATTGCCGACATCACAAGCAACCTTAACTTTTACTTGTGCTAGTTTTTTATGGACTAAACTTCTGTTTACCTTGGCGACCTTTCCTAAATTTTTACCTGCAGGTTGTAATTCATTACCCTCATTATCCAAAAATTTGTAGCCTAAGGCAACAGCGATACCCATACCAGCATCACTTGTGGCGCTGCCTCCAATTCCTAAAATTATTTCCTGAGCACCTTTATTCAGAGCATCCGCTATAAGTTCACCAGTGCCCAAGGTAGTTGTATGCATACAGTTGAGCTCGCTCTTGTTCAACAACTTATAACCAGAAGCTTCGGATAGTTCTATAAAAGCCGTCTTTTTATCCTTTGACAATAAGTATCCTACTTTTATTTTTCGAAATAAGGGATCATTTACAAGAACTTTTATAGTATCCGCCAATAAATAATGCTGAACAACTTCTAAAGTTCCGTCACCGCCATCTGCCAATAGCTTCTTAATGATAGAAGCTTCAGGGAAAACTTTTAGGATACCTTCCTCCACGGCGTTGCAGAATTCAAGACCACTAAGGGACCCTTTATATTTATCCGGTGCAATTACAAACTTCATGAGCAGTTAAATTAGCATAAAAGTTACACTTAGTTAAGCTATATGGTCATATACATAGTAGAAAACAAAAAAGCAAGCGAGTAATTCGCCTGCTTTTTAAGTGACCGCGGAGGGATTCAAACCCCCAACCCTCAGAGCCGAAATCTGATGCGCTATTCAGTTGCGCCACGCGGCCTTATATTCTATAATTAAGATAATTTGGATTTTACAATGCTTGAAATGGTTTTGCCATCAGCCTGCCCAGTAAGTTCTTTGGAAACCATACCCATAACTTTTCCCATATCCTTCATACCGGAAGCTCCAGTGGCTTCGATGGTCTGTATAACCACTTTTTCTATTTCTTTCTCTGTCAGTTGTTCTGGCAAAAATTGTTCAATTACAGCTACTTGAGCAAGCTCAGGGTCCGCCAGGTCAGCTCTACCCTGCTCATTAAAAATAGCCGCGCTGTCCTTTCTTTGCTTTACTAATTTCTGGACCAACTTCACTTCATCTTCTTCGGACAAATCTCCATCGCCACTTGTCTGTGCTAGCAAAAGAGCCGACTTGATTGCCCTCAAAGATTCCAAGGCAACCGTATCTTTGGCTTTCATAGCCGTTTTCATTTGCTCCATTACCTTTTGTTGTAATCCCATGGTATTTTGTTTTAGCGGCACGAAGATAAAAAATAAACCCGAAAACAACTTTTGTTTTCGGGTTTAAACTTTACTCGTATTTTGAGCTAGTCAACATTATCGTGCAAAAATGAATTATTTGAACGTAACTGGATTTCATCGTTACTATCGCCCCCCAAAGTTGTTCTTGATATTTTAGATTGGCGCTGATTCTCGCTCAAATTTACGCCTTGCCTTTTGTAGGCAGGTTGTTTTTCAATTTCATCGATATTGCTTAAGCTGTTCTGAAATTTATAATTGAAATCCTTTAATTTTTTTCTGCGTTCGTCCGCCCTTTCTCTAAGCAACTCCTCAATAGGTGTTTCCATAGGGTCTAATGGTTTATTACTGGCCGGAGCCTGATCTTGTTGCTCAATAGTTCTTTTTTCAAAGATTAACTCGTCCTCAATAATCTTGGGTTCAAACTCCTCGGCCTTGGATTTGGCTCCCGTAAGTTGATTTTCCAATTGCATGTAATCATCCAAGCTATAACGCGTTTCACCATTTTTATTATATTCCAAAACAGGTATCACCTCTACACTGTCCTTCACGTCCATATCCTTCACATCATCATCCAAACTAAAAGTTATCGTATTCTCCTTTTCTTCTTCTTCCTCGTTCACTAAAGGAAGGTCAAAACTTATCGCGAATTGATCTTCTTCCCTCTTAGTTTTTAATATTTCGGGCTCGACTACTTCTATATCTCTTAATGCCGCAGAAGTTTCAATAATGATAAACTCATCCTCTTTGACGTTTTCCGCTATAACTTCCTCATAAAAAACATTGAAATTTTTGATGTAATTGGTCGTAGGGATCAAGTCAAAATCACCTTCATCCAACAACTCATAAGTCCCCTTATTCTGCTCTTTTTTCACCTGCTCCTCTTCCTCATCAACGACTAGAGTATGAACAGTCTTATTATCTAGAAGTTGTTTTTCCGCTCTTTGATTATCATCTAAGGTATGGATGATTTTCTTTGTTTCGGTATTTACAATATCGTCTTGTTGCTCAATATTAAAACCCGTAGCAATAACAGTTACGGCTATAGCCTCTCCTAAAGTATCATCCTCGCCAACACCCATTATAATGTTTGCACCGTACCCAGCTTCTATTTGAATATGATCGTTTATTTCCCCTATCTCGTCTATGGTTATTTCCTGTGAGCCCGAGACTATAAGTAATAAAACATTTTTAGCACCTTCAATTTTATTATCGTTCAATAGTGGAGAATCCAAGGCCTTCATGATGGCTTCGTTGGCCCTTCCCGAACCAGAAGCAATGGCAGAACCCATTATTGCAGTACCACTATTGGAAAGTACGGTTTTGGCGTCACGTAAATCTATGTTCTGCGTGTAGTGATGTGTAATTACCTCTGCTATACCTCTAGCAGCCGTGGCAAGAACTTCATCAGCCTTAGAAAACCCCGCTTTGAAACCAAGATTTCCATAGACCTCACGTAATTTGTTGTTGTTGATAACGATTAAGGAATCAACATTTTTTCTCAGCTTTTCGATACCAAGCTGCGCTTGTTCACAACGCATCTTACCTTCAAATTGAAATGGCATGGTTACAATTCCTACTGTAAGCACATCCATTTCCTTTGCGAACTTGGCGATTACAGGAGCAGCACCAGTACCTGTTCCCCCGCCCATACCCGCAGTAATGAAAATCATCTTTGTAGTCGTATCCAACATACGCTTAATGTCCTCCATACTCTCAATTGCAGCTTGTTCCCCAACTTCTGGGTTGGCACCAGCACCCAATCCTTCTGTTAGCGAAACTCCCAATTGAATCTTATTTGGCACTGGACTGTTATCCAGGGCTTGCGAATCTGTATTGCATATGACAAAATCCACACCGTTTATTCCTGCTTGGAACATGTGGTTAATGGCGTTGCTACCGCCCCCACCTACACCAATTACTTTTATTACGTTGCTTTGATTTTTTGGAAGATCAAAGGATATGTTATCAAATTCGCTGTTCTTACTCATATTATTTTAATTACTGGTTATTGTATTAATGCTATATTTTCTATGGATCAGTTGGATTATTCGGCGTTATCCAAGAACTCCTTTAACTTTTCAGACCATTTATCAAAGACAGATTTACGCTCTTTTCGTATACCCTCACTTTGTTGAGAATCTACCTTATTATCTTCGCTTACATTTTCCTTCTCTTCATTTAAAGCCTCGGGTTTATAAAGTTTTGTTTCGTTCTTAACCGCGTTCATTAACAAACCTACTGCGGTAGCATAGAGAGGGCTGGCGATTTCCTCATCTGAATCTCCCGCCAAATGCTCATTAGGATATCCTATTCTAGTATCCATTCCAGTGATATACTCTACCAACTGTTTAAGGTGTTTTAACTGGCTTCCTCCTCCCGTAAGGACAATTCCGGCAATCAATTTCTTTTTTTGCTCTTCGTGTCCATAATTTTTTATTTCTACATAAACTTGCTCTATGATTTCCACGACCCTTGCATGAATAATCTTTGATAAGTTTTTAAGCGTAATTTCCTTGGGCTCCCTATCCCTGATACCTGGAATGGAAACAATTTCATTATCCCTATTTTCACCTGGCCATGCGGAACCGAACTTAGTTTTAAGCAACTCAGCTTGCTTTTCAATAATGGAGCAGCCTTCCTTGATATCTTCTGTAATAACACCACCTCCAAAAGGAATTACTGCCGTGTGCCTAATAATTCCATCTTTAAAAATCGCCAAATCTGTTGTTCCGCCTCCTATATCAATCAACGCTACCCCAGCCTCCTTTTCCTCTTGACTAAGAACCGCGTCCGAAGATGCCAATGGCTCCAAGGTGATGTTCCCCAAATCCAATCCAGCACTTTTAATACACCGACCTACGTTTTTAATGGAAGTCACCTGACCTACGACAACATGAAAATTGGCCTCTAAGCGCCCCCCGTACATGCCAATTGGTTGCTTAATTTCAGCCTGACCATCAACCTTATACTCTTGTGGTAATACATGGATAATCTCTTCACCCGGAAGCATAATAAGTTTATATACTTGATTACATAACTTATCCAAGTCCTCATCATTGATTACCTCTTCTGAATCTTTTCTTGTAATATAATCGCTATGCTGCAAGCTTCTTATATGCTGACCGGCAATCCCAACAACAACGGAACCTATCTTTAATCCAGAATTAACTTCTGCTTGTTCAACAGCTTGTTGAATAGATTTAATGGTCTGCGTGATGTTATTAACAACACCTCTGTGGACACCTAAACTTTTAGATTTCCCTACACCTAAAATTTCAATCTTTCCATATTCGTTCTCCCTACCGATTATGGCAACTATTTTGGTTGTTCCGATATCTAGACCGACTGAATAATTATTTTGTTCCATTTTCTATTATATTTTAGTGCACACGACTTGGTTATTGAATTCTAAACTTACTATTGCAAAATTTTCCAACGTTTTATCCTTATTCGCTTTGGTATAAAAAGCTTTGAAATTGCTGAACTTCTCATTTAAATTTTCAATACCTCCCAAATTAACGACGAACTGATTCAGTCTAAATTTTAATTGGTAACTATCTTCCTTTTCAACGTGTATACCAATCACATTTTTTCTTAAAAAACTATCCTTATTTATATATTCCAAGATGACATACACGTCCTCTAAGCTTTTACCTGTTATATTACCCGTTATAATAGGCACTCTAGCCGAATGATTTTTGGAAAACGGCATACGTTTGCCTTGATCATCTAGATAAAATTTGTCATTCCCCTCAATGCGTCCGATTGGTTTACGCTGAACAATTTTAGACGTAAGCTTACCATCTATAGTTAGATAGACTTGGGCACTTTTCACCATTTCATTGGCCTGGATGACCTCTTCTACAGTATTCAAAACTAATTTTTCTTTAGGCACATTTTCAAGCCTCCCGTATTTTTGTATTAACAATTTATTAACCGTGCCCTCTGTGAGGTACAAATTTTGGTTTCCGATAAATTCCACCTTAATCTCAGCTATATTTTTCGATTGGCTTCGTTCATTGGAAAATGCGTAAAGCCCCATTATTACTACTATTAGTGCTAAAACTTTTATGTAATTCCAGTTAGCGCGCATACTCAAATTCTTTTTTTAATTTTATTACTTCTAAGCCAATATCCCCAGCTCCCATAGTGACCAGAAGATCAGGGTTTTGACTCCTTATTTCAGATATTAATTCTTCTTTTTCTATTAATTTTTTATTTGCATTAGACATTTTTTCCAAAAGCCATTCAGAATTGATACCAGCTATTGGTCTCTCTCTTGCAGGGTAGATTTCCAACAACAGCACATGGGAAAATTTAGAAAGACTCTTGGCGAAATCGACTCCAAAGTCCCTTGTTCTAGAAAATAAATGTGGTTGAAAAACCGCTAATACCTTTTTATTGGGGTGCATCTCCGAAACAGCATCAAAAACAGCATCAATTTCGGTAGGATGATGGGCGTAATCATCTATAAAAGTAAAGGCCTCCGTTTTTATCTGATAGGAAAAGCGTCTACGTACTCCTTTAAAAGTACCTAGAGCCTCGGCCAGACGATACGGCGGAGATCCTCCTTGTATCGCCATGGCAAAAGCGACCAGACCGTTAAGCAGATTATGCCTTCCCGGTTTGTTAAACTTAACTCCCCTTAACACAGCGTTGGGAGTTCCCAAATCAAAAATGTAGGCACCATGTTCTATTTTTATGTTTCGGATACAGTAATCCGATTCATCTTCAATCCCATATGTAATTCCTTCCAAAGGCAAGCCTTGTCGTACAAAAAGCTTTCCTCCCGGCTTTATTCTTTGCGTGAATTCAACAAAAGATTTTTCTAGCTCGCCCTTATCACCATAAATATCCAAATGATCTGCGTCCATTGATGTGATACATGCCACGTTCGGTGACAACCTTAAAAACGAACGGTCAAATTCATCTGCCTCAACTACCGAGTATTCTGTTCCTTCTAAAAGAAAATTACTATTAAAGTCTTCTGAAATTCCACCCAGAAAGGCTGTTAGTGGTGTTCCTGTTTCTTTTAGGAGGTGAGCTAAAATACTTGATGTAGTGGTTTTACCATGGGTACCCGCAACAGCAAAACAAAAAGTATCTTTTGTAATCAACCCCAACACCTCAGACCTTTTCTTGATGTCAAAACCATTCTTATTAAAGTATTGATACTCTTCATGTGTACTAGGTACAGCAGGAGTATAAACAATTAACGTTTTATCTTTATCCAGATATTGTTTAGGAATCCTATCCAAATCATCCTCGTAATGAATTGGAATATCCAACTCGGATAATTCATTGGTCAAGGGAGTTTCAGTTTTATCATAGCCAGCAACTTCCTTCTTAATAAACTTAAAATAACGAGCCAAAGCGGACATACCTATACCTCCTATTCCTATGAAGTAAACATTATGTATGGCTTTAATATTCATTATTACTCTTTAATCAATAGTTTTTCTATTTCGTCACAAATGTCCTTAGTTGCATGGGGAAGTGCCATTTGTTTTATGTTCTTTGATAATTCTTTTTGTTCTTCTTCGGATGCGAATAATCTGCCAAATTGTTCTTCAAATTCTTGGTCCAAATCTCTTTCCCTTAACATTAGGGCAGCTTCTTCCCGGACCAAGGCCAATGCATTTTTAGTCTGATGGTCTTCCGCCACGTTTGGAGAAGGAATAAAGAAAGTTGGTTTGCCAATAATACATAGTTCAGAAACCGAACCGGCTCCAGCCCTTGAAATAATAAAATCGGCAACGGTATATGCCAAATCCATATTATTAAGGAAAGCATGGACTTTTACTTGATCTGAATTATGTTTTTCATAGGTCTCAATATATCCTTTACCACATTGCCATAAGACTTGTAAATCCAAACCTTTAAAATAATCTAACTTTTCATTTATCAATTCATTAATCCGTCTTGCGCCTAGGCTTCCTCCTAATACCAAAAGGGTCTTTTTATTTTGTGTAAATCCGAAAAACGTGAGCGCCTCCTTTTTTGAAGATTTTATTTCTACCAAATCTGCCCTGACCGGGTTCCCTGTCTTCACCAATTTTTCCTTGGGAAAAAATTTCTCCATTCCATCATAGGCCACGCAAATTTTCGCTACCCTGTCCTTCAATAACTTGTTGGTGATACCCGCATAAGAATTTTGCTCTTGCAACAAACAAGGAATATTTCTACCGGAAGCAACCCCTAAAAGTGGTCCGCTGGCAAACCCCCCGGTACCTATAACGGCATGAGGTTTAACTCGGGACACTATTGTAGATGCTTTCATCAAACTACTTATCAATTTTACAGGAAACATTAAGTTTTTAAGGGTTAGTTTCCTTTGTAACCCGGCAATCCATAATCCTTCAATTTTATAACCTGCCTGCGGTACTTTCTCCATCTCCATTCTATCCTTTGCCCCTACAAACAAAAAATCCGCATCTGGATATCTATTCTTTAACTCATTTGCGATGGCAATGGCCGGATAAATATGTCCTCCAGTACCTCCTCCAGAAAGTATGAACCTATAATTGCCCACTTAATACTTCTAAAGGATTTGTCTCATCAAAATGAGACTTACTATTCGTTTTTTTTACCAAACTTTTATTGCTCGCACTCAATATGATGCCTATTGCCAAACAGGTCATCCAACTAGATGTACCGCCGCTACTTATGAGCGGTAAATTTTGCCCTGTTACCGGAAACAGTTCCACAGCAACGGCCATATTTATCAATGCCTGGAAAACGATAGGTAGCCCAACCCCTAACACCAATAGTTTACTGAAAATCTTCTCGCATCCGTTGGCAACAACCACTATTCTGAACAATAGAAAAAGGTAGAAGAACATTAATCCACCCCCCCCTAACAATCCATATTCCTCCACTATTATTGCATAGATAAAATCTGAAGAACTCTGAGGCAAAAAATTCTTTTGTACACTCTTTCCTGCACCTTTTCCAACAAAACCTCCCGTAGCGATTGCGATCTTGGCTCTTTCTATTTGGTAATTAGCGTCAGCATCTCCGGGATTAGAAAAACTGTCGATACGGCTCATCCAAGTATCTACCCTATTCGGAAATAAATCTGGAGCAGCCTTTACCGTTAAAATAAAAAGCGTCAAACAGAGCATCCCTGTTCCCACAATTCCCAGTAAGTACCTTATGGGATATCCACCTAAGAAACAAAGCATCAAAACCATACAAAATACAATGCCCGCCGTAGAAAAATTTGCTGGAAGAATTAAAACCACCACTAGAAAGACGGGTATCCATAAAGGCAGAATACTTTCCGGAAAAGTCACTTTAACATTCTTAATTTTTGAAAAATACCGAGCTACATAGACCATAACTACCACCGCTGCAAAATTAGAGTGTTGAAAACCAAACCCTACAAAAGGGATATGAATCCAACGGCTTGCATTTGTTTCTCCACTAGTGGTTCCCTGAGCTAAAACAAAAATCAATAAAATCAATACTATTGGCATTGCTATAAGAGAGAGTCCCTTAAAAAAATGTGTAGGCACTTTATGAATTCCATAAATAATTCCAAAACCGAGAACCAACAGTAACGCATGTTTTATCAAATGCCCAATAGTAGTGCCATTACCAACTACGTAGACTAAGTTGCTACTGGCGCTATAAACCGGTAAAAATGAAAATAAGGCCAACAAAGCTGCAACAGCCCAGATAGCTTTATCTCCATTAATATTTTGAAATAATTTTAACACCTATAAATTCTTTATGCAATTTTTAAATTGATTACCACGATCCTCATAGTTTTTGAACAAGTCAAAACTTGCGCATGCCGGAGAAAGCAAAACCGTATCGCCACGCTCCGCAATCTTATAAGACACTTTTACTGCCTCTTCCATGGCGAAAGTTTCTACCATTAAATCCACAACGTTCCCAAATGTTTCCTTAATCTTAGTATTGTCCATACCCAAACAAACAATAGCCTTTACTTTTTCTCGCACCAAGGGCATTAATTCCTTGTACTCATTCCCTTTATCCACGCCGCCAACTATCCAAACTATTGGTGTTTTCATGCTATCCAAAGCATAGTATGTTGCATTTACATTGGTAGCCTTGGAATCGTTTATATACTGTACGTGGTGAATCTTGAGCACCTTTTCCAAACGATGTGGCGCCCCTTGAAAATTTGAAATGCAATCCCTGATGGTTTCCTTTCGTATTCCCACCAGCTTTGCAATAGTGGCCGCCGCCATAGTGTTCTTTAAATTGTGCTGTCCTTCAAGAGCCAATGCGTCTGTTGTCATTTCTATAGTATCTATGGTTGTTCTAATTATTATTTTATCATCCTTGAGATATGCACCTTCCTTAAAAGTTTCCTTTAAAGAAAAGGGTATCAATTTGGATTTGACAGGGTGTTCTTTGAGCCAGTTAATCACTACTCCATCATCAGCGTCATATATTAAATAATCTGCCGCTGTTTGGTTCATGGCAATCCGAAATTTAGAAGCTATGTAATTTTCAAACTTATAGTCATAGCGGTCTAAATGATCTGGAGTAATATTGGTTATGATAGCTATATCAGGTCTAAAATCCTTTATGCCATCCAATTGAAAACTGCTGATTTCCAAAACATAATAGTCAAAATCGTTTTCAGCTACCATTTTGGCATAACTATCGCCAATATTACCTGCCATGCCCACATTTAAACCTGCGGTTTTTAACAAGTGGTTCGTGAGCATTGTTGTAGTAGTCTTACCGTTACTTCCGGTTATACCAATGATTTTGGCATTCGTATAGCGCGATGCAAATTCAATTTCCGAAATCACTGGTATTCCTTTTGCCACCAGTTTTTTTACTAGTTGCCCAGTATCCGGTATGCCAGGGCTTTTCATTACTACATGGGCCGTTAGGATTCTTTCCTCAGAATGGTTATCCTCTTCCCAATCAATTCCAAAATGTTCAAGAACGTTTTTATACTTTTCTTTAATCTTCCCTTTATCGGAAAGAAAAACATCAGATCCCTTTTTTAATCCTAGAATAGCGGTCCCGACCCCACTTTCACC